>JAVVFE010000340.1:0-3660 GCA_032251175.1 Thermohalobaculum sp. | reverse complement strand
TCGTCCATCGAGATGCCGGCCTCGGTGAAGAAGTCGTTGAGCTTGACGTAATGCCCGTAGGTCGCGCCGCCGCCGATCCACTGGCTGTCGCCGATCATCAGGTCGCACAGCTTGCCGCCCGAGTTCAGCTCGTTCAGCATCCGGTCGGCGAAGTTGGTCCAGGGCACGAATTCGAACTTCATGCCGATGCCGGTCTGGGCGGTGAAGTCCTTCGAGAGTTCGACCAGCGCGTTCGCCGGGTCCCAGGCGGCCCAGCAGAGCGTGATCTCCTTGCCCTGCGCGCGGGCACCGGAGAGGGCGGCGGCCGAAAGACCCGCCGCAAGCACAGCCGTTGCGAGAAATCGCATTCCTTCCTCCCTGTTTGGTGGCCGCCCGATGGTTCGCTCGCGTCGAGGTCCGGGTCTGTTGCCAGCCGACGGATGGGCGACCGTGTCACGATACCCGCCGGTTGTGTTTAGCTAAACTCAGTCACTAAACTTTCTCAAGCGCGAATTGATCCGACCCGAGCGGCATCGCGGGGCGAGGGTGGCGCGAAATGTGATTAAAATTGAATTGGTTGGGCGCTCTGTCCCCGGCGCGCGCGCCGGGCGGATGTGTCGGCAGCGTTGACAAGGTAAACTCGGGCGCCGTCGGGGCGCGGTGCCCGGGAGGCGGTTGGGGCGGCTGATTCGGGGGCCGTGGGGCGGGTTCAGCCGGTCGCGGCCAGCCCGAAGGCTGCAAGCCCGTCGAGCACGAACTGCACCGAAAGTGCTGCGAGCAGCATGCCCAGAAGCCGCGTGACCACCAGCACCCCGGTGCGCCGGAGCGCGCGTTCGAGCAGGCCGCAGATCAGCAGCGAGCCGAGCGTGAGCCCCAGGACCACCGCCAGCACGCCCAGCACCATCGCCTGGCCCGCGACGCTGCCCGCGTGCTGGCCCATCAGCAGGATGATGGTCGCAATCGCCCCGGGCCCGGCGATCAGCGGCGTCGCCAGCGGAAAGACCGAGGGGTCGGACGCCGGTTCGGTGTCGTGGCCCTGCTTCTCGCGCCGTTCGGTGCGGCGCTCGAACAGCATGTCGAGCGCGGTGAGGAACAGCAGCATGCCGCCGGCGATGCGGAAGGCAGGCATCGAGATGCCGACGAAGGCCAGCACCGCATCGCCCGCCAGCGCGAACAGCACCAGCACCCCGGCCGCGATCAGCACGCCCCGGACCGCGAGGCGCCGCCGCGCCGCAGCCGCCGTGCCGGTGGTGAGCGCGAGGAAGATCGGCGCGAGCCCGATCGGGTCGATCACCACCAGAAGAGTGACGAGGGCGTTGATGGCAGCGTCGGTCATGGCAGCATCCATCGCTCAGCCCCCCACGCCCGCGCCGGCCTCGGCTTCGGCGGCTTCCAGCCGTTCGCCGGCCTGAAGCCACAGCGCCTCGGCCCGGGCCTGGGCCTCGACGATCTCGGCGCGCTTGATCTGGAGGGTCTCGAGCCGCTCGGCCGGGCCGTCGTAGAGCGTGGGATCGGCGAGGCGCTGGTCGATCTTCGCCAGCATCGCCTCGATCTTCTCGATGCGTTCCTCGCAGGCGCGCAGGTCGGCGCGGAGCGGCGCCAGCGCCTTGCGGGTGTCGGCCTTCGACTGGCGCGCGGCCTTGGGCTGGGCGCTCGCGGGCGCGCCCGGCGCGTCGCTGCGGCCCAGCAGCAGGCGGCGGTAGTCGTCCATGTCGCCGTCATAGGGCGCGACCCGGCCGTCGCGCACCAGCCACAGCCGGTCGGCGGCGAGTTCCACCAGATGCGCGTCGTGGGTGATCAGGATCACCGCGCCGGTGTAGTCGTTCAGCGCCTCGACCAGCGCGTGCCGGCTTTCGATGTCGAGATGGTTGGTGGGCTCGTCGAGGATCATCAGGTGCGGCGCATCGAGGGCGGCCAAGGTCAGCAGGAGGCGCGCCTTCTGCCCGCCCGACAGCGCGGTGACCGGGTTGGTCGCGATGTCGCCGCCGATGCCGCCCGAGGCCAGGCGGGCGCGCAGCTTGGCCGGCGGCTCGTCCGGGCGCAGGCGGCGGATGTGGTCGAGCGCGCTCTCGCCCGGCACCAGTTCGTCCTGCTGGTGCTGGGCGAAATAGCCGATCCTGAGCTTGCCCGACACCTGACGCCGCCCGGTGAGCGGCGCAAGCCGCCCGGCGATCAGTTTCGCCAGCGTCGATTTGCCCTGGCCGTTGGCGCCCAGCAGGGCGATGCGGTCGTCCTGGTCGATGCGCAGGTCGATGCGCGAGA
This sequence comes from Thermohalobaculum sp., assembly GCA_032251175.1. Taxonomy (GTDB): domain Bacteria; phylum Pseudomonadota; class Alphaproteobacteria; order Rhodobacterales; family Rhodobacteraceae; genus Thermohalobaculum. The sequence goes on along the minus strand of JAVVFE010000340.1, from coordinate 1,419 downwards.
GCACCGCGCGCCCGTCATAGCCGGCGGTGGCGCCTTCGATCAGCATCAGGGGGGGCGGCAGGTCCTCGGGGTTCGGCAGGCGGATGGGGGCGACGCCGCCGTCGATCTCGGCGGCGATCGGCTCCATCTTCTCGATCATCTTGATGCGCGCCTGTGCCTGCTTGGCTTTCGAGGCCTTGTAGCGGAAGCGGTCGACGAAGGTTTGCAGGTGGGCGCGCCGTGCGTCCTGCTTGCGCGCCATCGCGGCCTGCAGCGCGAGCTTCTCGCGCCGCACGCGGTCGAAGGTGTCGTAGCCGCCGCCATAGAGCGTGAGGCTGCGGTTGTGCAGGTGCAGGATCTGGTTCACCGCCCGGTTCAGCAAGCCCCGGTCGTGGCTGATCAGCAGCATGGTGTAGGGGTAGCGGGCGAGGTAGCTTTCCAGCCACACCGCGCCTTCGAGGTCGAGATAGTTGGTGGGCTCGTCGAGCAGCAGCAGGTCGGGCGCCGAGAACAGCACGGCCGCCAGCGCCACGCGCATCCGCCAGCCGCCCGAGAATTCCGCGCTGGGCCGCCCTTGGGCCGCGTGGTCGAAGCCCAGCCCCGCGAGGATCGAGGCCGCGCGCGCCTCGGCCGAATGGGCGTCGATGTCGGTCAGCCGCGTCTGGATCTCGGCGATCCGGGCGGGGTCGGTGGCGGTCTCGGCCTCGGCCATCAGGGCGGCGCGCTCGGTGTCGGCGGCCAGCACCGTCTCGATCAGGCTGCGCGCGTCGCCCGGGGCCTCCTGCGCCACGCCGCCGATGCGGGCGCGCGAGGGCAGGGTGATGGTGCCGGCATCGGGCGCAAGCTCGCCCCGGATCAGGCGGAACAGCGTGGTCTTGCCGGTGCCGTTGCGGCCGACGAGCCCGACCCGCGCGCCCGCGGGCACGCGCGCGGAGGCCGCCTCGAACAGAGGCAGGCCCGCCATCGAGAAGCCGAGATCGTTGATCGTGAGCATGGCCCCGCGCCTGGAGCTTCCATTCCGCTTCAGGCGAAAGGAAAGCTCTAAATCCTTGTCTTGCCGCGTTTTCGAACCGGAAAAGTGGAATCCACTTTTCCTGAAAGCGCTCTAGCAGAGCGCACGCGCCGCGTCCAGCCGGGGGCGCGGTCAGAACGGGCGCCACCAGGAAATCTGGAACCCCAGCCCCTCGCCGCGGTCGAGCAGGTCGTAGCTGAGGCCGATCTGCATGGTGGTGGCGTTCACCGGGCCTTCGGGTTTCTTGTCGTTGCGCGCGACCGGGGGCCAGAAGGTGAAGCCGACCGAGGGGGCGACCGTGAGGCTGGCGTCCTGCCCGCCCGACAGCGGCGCGGTGCCGTAGAGCGACATGATCGCCATGCAGCACTGGCGCGGCCGGATGCCCAGCGTCGCCTCGCCGCGCAGCTCGTCGGGCGTGCCCTCGCTGC
>JAVVFE010000339.1:0-3663 GCA_032251175.1 Thermohalobaculum sp. | reverse complement strand
GGCCGAGGCCGAGGCCGAAACCGCGCGCCTGCGCACCGAAGCCGCGGCCGACGCCGAGCGCGCGTCGGATCAGGACCGGGCTGCTGCGCCCGCCGCCGAGGCGGCGATGCCGGACGTGCCGATGCCCGTGCCGGCATCCGCTCCGCGGCCGAAGCCGTCCGCCACCAGCCCCGCCGACATGCCTGCCCCGCGCGGCGACGACGACGACAGCCGCCGCCATGGCGGCGACCGCCGTGGTGGCGGTGCGGGTGTGGCGAAGAAGCCCGCCCCGGTCCGCCGTGTGGTCGACGAGAAGCGCCGCACCGGCAAGCTCACGATCTCCAAGCTGGCCGACGATGAGGGTGGGCGGCAACGCTCGCTCGCCGCGATGCGCCGCCGGCAGGAGCGCGACAAGCGCCGCCTGGGCGGTGCGCACGAGGCCCGCGAGAAGGTCATCCGCGACGTCCGCCTGCCCGAGGCGATCACTGTGCAGGAACTGGCCAACCGCATGGCCGAGCGCGTCGCCGACGTGATCAAGGCATTGATGCGCAACGACATCATGGCCACGCAGAACCAGTCGATCGACCAGGACACGGCCGAGCTGATCATCGCCGAGTTCGGCCACCGCGTCACCCGCGTGTCCGAATCCGCGGTCGAGGAGGCGATCGAGTCCGCGCAGGACCGCGATGAGGACATGATCCCGCGCGCGCCGATCGTGACCATCATGGGCCATGTCGACCACGGCAAGACCTCGCTGCTCGATGCCCTGCGCAAGACCAACGTGGTGGCGGGCGAGGCCGGCGGCATCACCCAGCACATCGGCGCCTACCAGATCGTGACCGAGGGCGGTCACAAGATCACCTTCCTCGATACCCCGGGCCACGCCGCCTTCACCTCGATGCGCGCGCGCGGCGCGCAGGTCACCGACATCGTGATCCTGGTGGTCGCGGCCGATGACAGCGTGATGCCGCAGACCATCGAGGCGATCGCCCATGCCAAGGCCGCGGGCGTGCCGATGATCGTGGCGATCAACAAGTGCGACAAGCCCGCCGCCGACCCGCACCGCGTGCGCACCCAGCTTCTGCAACACGAGGTGCTGGTCGAGGAGATGTCGGGCGACGTGCTCGATGTCGAGGTTTCGGCTGCGACCGGCCAGGGGCTCGACAAGCTGGTCGAGGCCATCGTGCTGCAGGCCGAACTGCTCGAACTCAGGGCCAACCCCGAGCGGGCGGCCGAAGGCGCGGTGATCGAGGCCAAGCTCGATGTCGGCCGCGGCCCGGTCGCGACCGTGCTGATCCAGCGCGGCACGCTGCGGCTGGGCGACATCTTCGTCGTCGGCGAGCAGTGGGGCCGGGTGCGCGCCCTGATGAACGACAAGGGCGAGCGCGTGTCCGAGGCCGGCCCGTCCGAGCCGGTCGAGGTGCTCGGCCTGCAGGGCACGCCCGAGGCCGGCGACACGCTCAACGTGGTCGAATCCGAGGCCAAGGCACGCGAGATCGCCGACTACCGCGAGCGGAAGGCGCGCGACAAGCAGGCCGCGCAGGGATCGCGCACGACCCTCGACCAGCTCCTCGCCCAGGCCGGCACGGCGGGCGTGAAGGAATTGCCGCTGGTCGTGAAGGCCGACGTGCAGGGCTCGGCCGAGGCGATCGTCCAGGCGCTCGAGAAGGTCGGCAACGAGGAGGTGCGCGTGCGCATCCTGCACTCGGGCGTTGGCGCCATCACCGAATCGGACGTCACGCTGGCCGAGGCCTCGAAGGCCCCGATCATCGGCTTCAACGTCCGCGCCAATGCCCCGGCGCGCGAGGCGGCGAACCAGAAGGGCGTCGAGATCCGCTACTACTCGATCATCTACGACCTGGTCGACGACGTGAAGCAGGCGGCCTCGGGCCTTCTCTCGCCGGAAGTGCGCGAGAAGTATCTGGGCTATGCCAAGATCAAGCAGGTGTTCAAGGTTTCGGGCATCGGCAAGGTCGCGGGCTGCGAGGTCACCGACGGCGTGGCGCGGCGCGACGTGGGCGTGCGCCTGCTGCGCGACAACGTCGTGGTCCACGAAGGCCGGCTCAAGACGCTCAAGCGCTTCAAGGACGAGGTCAAGGAGGTTCGCGGCGGCCAGGAATGCGGCATGGCCTTCGAGAACTACGAGGACATCCGCGAGGGCGACGTGATCGAGATCTTCGAGCGCGAAGAGATCGAGCGCACGCTCTGACCGCTCTGCCGCGTCGAGGCGCGGCCACAGGGATCCGCCGCGGCGTCGCAAGGCGCCGCGGCACGCGTTTGCAGCCTTCGGAAGGGGAAGGGACGGCCAATGGCAAACCGCGGACACCAGCGGCCCGAAGGGCCCAGCCAGCGTCAGCTCCGGGTCGGCGAGACCATTCGGCGCGCGCTCGCCGACATCCTGCTGCGCGGCGCCCATCATGTGAGCGAGCTTGAGAGCGTGCCGGTCACCGTCGGCGAGGTGCGCTGCTCGCCCGATCTCAGGCACGCCACCATCTATGTCATGCCGCTCGGCGGGCGCGACGTGCCGGGCGTGCTGGCCGCGCTGAACCGCGGGCGCGCCGAATTCCGCCGCCTCGTCAGCCGCGAGGTGACGCTGAAATTCGCTCCCGACCTGCATTTCGCGCTCGACGAAACCTTTGATCGGATAGACGAAACCCGCCGGATGCTGTCGGCCCCCGAGGTCAAGCGCGACCTCGGCGACTGAGGCCAGCGCCCGGGCGCCGCGCACGCACAGACGCCGCCGCGGCGCCATGGTGAACCGTTTGTTCACTTTTGTTCTCTTTTCTGTCCTGACAGGCCGTGGGGTGAGTCCCGCCGCCGATCAGGCAGGGAGGGGCGCAGGATGTCCGTATCGGTCCAGAGCGGCAGCGTGTTCTACGGCCGGAGCGAGGGCGCCCGGCTCGGCTTCTCGATCTCGGTGGCGGGCGATATCGACGGCGACGGCTTCGCTGACCTGATCTTCGGCGCGCCCGGCGCCACGATCCGCGCCGCCGATGGCAGCTTCGTCTCGATCCTCGCGGGCGAGGCGGTCCTGGTCCGCGGCTCGGCGCAGGGCTTCGCGCCGCTCACCCGCCTCGCCATCGCCGCGGGCGATCCCATGTTCACGGTGTTCGAGGGGTCGCAGGCGCAGGCCCGCACCGGCAGCGCCGTGGCCGGCGGCGGCGATATCGACGGCGACGGCTACGGCGACCTGCTGATCGGCGCGCCGTTCCGCGACGGCACGGCCGGCACCGATGCGGGCTCGGCCTTCGCGGTGTTCGGCGGCGACGGGGCGCTCGCAGGCTGGCAGGCGGGGGCGCCCGGCGCCGGCAGCGTGTCGCAGGAACTTCTGGGCGGGACGCTGCGCTCCTATGGCGGGTATTCCGTGGCGATGGTCGGCGACATCGACGGCGACGGGCTGGTGGACGCCGCGATCGGCCTGCCGGGCGCCAGCCTCGGCACCCGCTTCGGCGCCGGCGCGGTCGAGGTGCGCTTTGCCGGCAGCGGCGACCGCGACCTTGAAACCGGCACCGCGCCGGGCAGCGGCCTCACCATCTTCGGCGCCGCCGCGCTCGACTATGCGGGGGCCGCGATCTCGGCGGCGGGGGACTTCAACGGCGACGGCATCGGCGACCTGCTGATCGGCGCGCCGATGGCCGCGGGCGGCGCGCTGCAATCGGGCGCCGCCTATGTCGTGTTCGGCCG
>JAVVFE010000338.1:0-3674 GCA_032251175.1 Thermohalobaculum sp. | reverse complement strand
GCACGCAGCGGGTGCAGGAAATGCAGCGCGTCATGTGGGTCTCGACCAGCGGGCCCAGCGCAAGGTCGGTGGCGGCGCGCTTGGGCTCGCGGTAGCGCGAAAAGTCGACGCCGTAAGCCATTGCCTGGTCTTGCAAATCGCACTCGCCGCCCTGGTCGCAGATCGGGCAGTCGAGGGGGTGGTTGATCAGCAGAAACTCCATCACCCCCTCGCGCGCCTTGCGCACCATCGGCGTGTTGGTGCGGATGACGGGAGGGGCGCCCTCGGGCCCCGGGCGCAGGTCCTTGACCTGCATGGCGCAGGAGGCGGCGGGCTTCGGCGGGCCGCCCACGACCTCGACGAGGCACATGCGGCAGTTGCCGGCGATCGACAGGCGCTCGTGATAGCAGAAGCGCGGGATCTCGACCCCCGCCTCCTCGCAGGCTTGCAGGACGGTGAGGCGCGGATCGACCTCGACCTCGCGGTCGTCGATGATGATCTTGCGAAGCTCGCTCATGCTGTCTCCCTCGGGCGCAGCGCCAGGCGCGCGCCGATCCTGCCGTCGGGGCCCGTCCGCCCGGGCCGTTCGTGCTTCATCGGTTCCCAGCGCCGCATCGGCTCAGCTCCCCGTCGCGTCTGGGCAGTAGGCAAAGACCACCCAGGCGCCGCGGGTCGGGCGGTAGAGCGTGCGGGCCTCGCCCCGTTCGTCGCGGCGGATCCGGATCGCGCCGTCACCGGGGCAGACCTTGCCGTCGCGGCTGACCTTGTCGGCGATGTCGAGCGCGAGGCTTCGGTAGACCTCGTCCTCGAACGGCACGCCCGCGGGCTGCGGGTTGTCGCCCATGAGCGCGAGTTCGGGCCAGCCCTCGGGCACCGCCTCCTCGGCGCCGCGGCGCACGGCGATGACCGACTGCCCGATCATGTCGACATACTGCACGTTCACCCGGTAGGGCAGCAGGCCATAGCGCACGAGGAACTGCTTGTCGTCGTGGCGCAGGGCCTCGCGCTCGACCACCGGGGCCGTGGCCTGCTCGTCGCGCGCGGTCTCCTCGCCGCAGCCCGACAGGCCGAGCGCGGTGAGCGCCGCGAACGCGTAAGGGTATGCCTGCCTCGCCGGGGTCATCCGCGCCTTACTCCGCCGCCACCGCGCCCATGCGCCCGGTCTTGCGGGCGCGGATGCGGTCTTCGATCTCGTCGCGGAAATGCCGGATCAGGCCCTGGATCGGCCAGGCCGCGGCATCGCCCAGCGCGCAGATGGTGTGGCCCTCGACCCGGGTGGTGACGTCGAGCAGGGTGTCGATCTCGCCGATCTCGGCCTCGCCGGTGACCAGGCGCTCCATCACGCGCATCATCCAGCCGGTGCCCTCGCGGCAGGGCGTGCACTGGCCGCAGCTTTCGTGCTTGTAGAACTTTGCGAGCCGCCAGATCGCCTTGATGACGTCGGTCGACTGGTCCATCACGATCACCGCCGCGGTGCCGAGGCCGGACCTCTGCTCGCGCAGCCAGTCGAAATCCATGATCGCCTCGTCGCACAGCCGCGCCGGCAGCATCGGCACCGACGAGCCGCCGGGGATCACCGCCTTGAGGTTCTTCCAGCCGCCGCGCACGCCGCCGCAGTGGCGCTCGATCAATTCCTTGAGGCCGATCGACATCGTCTCCTCGACCACGCAGGGCCGGTTCACATGGCCCGAGATGGCGAAGATCTTGGTGCCGGCGTTGTTCGGCCGGCCAAACGAGGCGAACCAGGCCGCGCCCCGGCGCAGGATGGTGGGCGCCACCGCGATCGATTCGACGTTGTTCACGGTGGTCGGGCAGCCATAGAGGCCCACCCCCGCCGGGAAGGGCGGCTTGAGGCGCGGCATGCCCTTCTTGCCCTCGAGGCTCTCGATCAGCGCGGTTTCCTCGCCGCAGATATAGGCGCCGGCGCCGTGGTGCAGGTAGAGATCGAAGTCCCAGCCCGAGCCGGCGGCGTTCTTGCCCAGCAGGCCCGCGTCATAGGCCTCGTCGATCGCGGCCTGAAGCGCCTCGCGCTCGCGGATGTATTCGCCGCGGATGTAGATGTAGGCGGCATGCGCGCCCATCGCGAAGGACGCGATCAGGCAGCCCTCGACCAGCGTGTGCGGGTCGTGGCGCATGATCTCGCGATCCTTGCAGGTGCCGGGCTCGGATTCGTCGGCATTGACCACGAGGTAGTGCGGCCGGCCGTCCGATTCCTTGGGCATGAACGACCATTTGAGCCCGGTCGGGAAGCCCGCGCCGCCGCGGCCGCGCAGGCCCGAGTTCTTGACCTCGGTGACGATCCAGTCGCGGCCCTTGGCGATCAGCCCGGCGGTGCCGTCCCAGTGCCCGCGTGCGCGGGCGCCGGCCAGGCTGCGGTCGTGCATGCCGTAGAGGTTGGTGAAGATGCGGTCCTTGTCGTCGAGCATCATGCCCCCTCCCCGCGCGCGAGTTTCGCAGCCTGCGCGACCCAGCCCTCGCGCTCGATCCGGCCCTTGAAGCTCAGCCGCTCGTCGATCCAGGCGATCTCGGCCGAGGTCCAGGCGGCGATCTGGTCGAAGTGAAAGACGCCGAGCTCGTGCAGCAGCACCTCGAGCTTGGGGCCGACGCCGCTGATCTTGCGCAGGTCGTCCGCGCCGCCCTTGCGCGGCTTCTTGAGGAGCGCGGGCTTCGTGCCGGCGACGCTGCCGGTCTCGGGGCGGCCCTTGGTCTCGGCCTCGCGCAGCGCAACGTCTGCCTCGCCCGCCCCCGTGGCGCGCGACTTGGCGGCAGCCTTCTTCGGCGCCGGCGACGTGGCGCCATGCGCGCCGCGCATCAGGTCGGTCGCGGTCGCCTCGGTGCCGTCGATGCGCCTGACGGCATCGCCCAGCCGGGTCGCCAGCTCGACCGACGCATTCGCTTCGTGCCCCGTCGCGAAGCCCTTGAGCGAGGTGAGCCCGCCCAGCGGTTCCGACGCGAAGCGCCCGTTCTGCGGCCCCGGGGTGGGGACGCGGCCGGCGGCGAGTTCATCGAGGATCCAGGCGAATTTCTCGGCGGTGAGGTCCTCGTAGTAATCCTTGCCGATCTGCACCATCGGCGCGTTCGCGCAGGCGCCGAGGCACTCGACCTCCTCCCACGAGAACTTGCCGTCGGGGCTGAGGGTGTGGGGCGCCGCGGCGATCTTGTCGCGGCAGACGCCGATCAGGTCCTCGGCGCCGCAGATCATGCAGGATGTGGTGCCGCAGACCTGCACATGGGCGAGCGAGCCCACCGGCGCCATCTGGAACATGAAGTAGAAGCTTGCGACCTCGAGCACGCGGATCGGCGCCATGTCGAGCATCCTGGCCACCGCCTCGATCATCGGGCGGGTGACCCAGCCCTCCTGCTCCTGGCCGCGCCAGAGCAGCGGAATGACGGCGGACGCCTGCCGGCCCGCGGGGTATTTCGCGATCTGGCCCTTGGCCCAGTCGAGATTCGCCGGCGTGAAGGCGAAGCTCTCGGGCTGGTGGTGATACAGTCTGCGCAGCATTATTCCTCAGCCTTCAACAGTCGCCAGGTGCCAGTTTCGCCGAGCGTGACCTGCGGTGCGTCCGCGGTGCCGGGGGCGAGGCCCAGCGCGCCCTCGCCCTCGGCCGGCGCGATGCGGAGCGCGTCGCCATAGGCCGGGCGCGCGGCCAGCGCCGCATCGACGCGCGCGGTCTCGGCCGCCGACGCGTCGC
>JAVVFE010000337.1:2435-3677 GCA_032251175.1 Thermohalobaculum sp. | reverse complement strand
CGCCGGGCCCACCCGGCACCGCCGCCGGCCCGCCCACCGCGACCACGCCCGATGCCGGCACCCCGTCCACCGACGGTTCCGCGCCGGGCCCGGCCTGCACCGCGGCCGGCCCGCCCGCCTCCGAATGCCCGGCGCCGCCCGGTGCTCTCGCATCCTGCGCCACGCCGGCCGGGGCGGCGGCCGTGCCAAGCTCGCCGGCCGCGATCCCCGGCGCCAGTCGCTCGCGCGCCACGACAAAGGCCGCGCGGTATTCCAGCGCGCGGAACAGTTGGCGCAGCGGCCCGGTCGCCAGCCCCGCCAGCAGCACCAGCCCGACCGAGGCCGCCCCCGACGACGTCGCCCCCGCGCCCCCGCCGCCCAGCGGCAAGCCGAACGCCAGCGCCGCCAGCACTGCCCCCGGCATCAGCGCGTCGGGCAGCGCACGCAGCATCGCGGCGATGCGGATCTGCCGGATCTGTGCCGCGACCAGCGCATCGCCCGCCCGCTCGATCCGCCCGCGGGCCTTGGCCACCGCCACCCGCCCGCGCAGCACCGGCAGCACCGGCAGGATCTCGCCCAGCCGCTTCGCCAGCCGCCCGCGCAGCCGCCGCACCTCGCCCACCCGGGCGCCCAGCGCCCCGGCCATCGCCACCGCCGCCGCCGCCGTCAGGCCCAACGGCACCAGGATCGCGCCGGCATGCTGCGGCGACAGCGCCACCGCCGCGCCCAGACAGCCCGCCAGCGCCAGCCCGGCCGAGACGCTGCGCGCCAGCCCCAGCCCCACCCAGTTCCGCAGCGCCGACAGATCGTTCATCATCCGCGCCATCGCCACCCCGTGCGAGCTGCGCGCCAGCCCCGCCGCCAGCCCGTCGAACAGCCTGAGCCGCATCTCGGCGACGTAGTCGAGCCCCAGCCGCTCGGCGTCCGACAGCTCGATCACCCGCAGCCCCACCACCGCCAGCGCCAGCGCCCCGATCGGCACCACCGCGCCCCAGACCAGACCCGCGCCGCCCGGCGCGCCCGCCAGACCCGCGCCGGCCAGACCCAGGATCGCGAAGGGCAGCAGCAGCGCCGCCGCACCCTGCAACGTGCCGTTCAGCACCAGCCGCAGGAACAGCCAGCGCCGCGGCCCGCGCAGCACGGCCGGGAACGGCGGCGCCGCGCGCAGCCCCCCGGGCCCGGCGGTGTCGGTCATCGGCCCGCGCAGCGGATCAATCGCGCCCATCACCACACTCCATCATCGCCGCCTGCGCCATCTCCCGG
>JAVVFE010000337.1:0-2335 GCA_032251175.1 Thermohalobaculum sp. | reverse complement strand
TCCGCTCGCCGCCTCCAGCGCCTCGAACCCCGGCGCGGTGTTGACCTCGCAGATCGAGAACCCCGTGCGGTCGAACAGCAGGTCCACCGCCGCGATGCCCAGCCCCAGCACCTCGGCCGCCCGGCAGGCCAGGTCGGCGGCGGCGGGCTCGGGCTCGACCGCCTCGGCCCGTCCGCCCAGCGCGACATTGGCGCGGAACTCGCTGCCCTCGGCCGCGCGCAGCATCGCCGCCCGCACCCGGCCGCCGATCACCAGCACCCGCAGGTCGCGCCCATGGCTGCGCGGCACATAGCGTTGCGCGATCAGGCGGCCCGCGGCGGCGGGCGTCGCGCGCAATGCGGCAAGCTCGACCGCCAGCGCCGCCGGGTCGGGACACAGCCGCACCGCCTGCCCCCGGGTGCTGCGCGCAGCCTTCAGCACCATCGGAAACCCCACCCTGCGCGCCAGCCGCAGCGGATCGGGCGGGTCGCCCAGCGCGACCGTGGCCGGCACCGGCAGGCCCGCCGCCGCCAGCGCCCGGGCGCAGGCCAGCTTGTCGGCCGCGCGCGCCGAGGCCCCGGCCGCGGCAGGCACCGCAACCCCCAGCGCACCCAGCCGGTCCAGCAGCGCATGCCCCGCCCGGCCCAGCCGCGCGCCCGACCGCTGCATCGCCGCGCGCGGCAGGCGCAGCACCCGCCCCTCGCCGCGCGGCGCCGCCGCACCCGCGTCCAGCTCGAGCCCGGCCGGATCGACGATGGCGGCCGCAAAGCCCCGCGCCGCGGCCGCCTCGATCAGCCGCCGGTTGCAATGGTTTTCGGCGGCGCGGCCGGCATCGTCGCAGCGGAACAGCAGCCACAAATCGGCCACCTCCGCCTCGACCGCCCCGGGTGCCAGCGGCGGCAGGCCCGCCGCCTGCGCAGCGCCGCCCGCAGGCATGCCCCGCGCCGCCCCCGCCAGATCGACCACCGGCCTCATCGCGCCCTCCCGCCTGTTCGCACCCGCGCCGGCCCGCCGTCAGGCGGCGCTCGGCAGGCGCTCGGCCCCCGGCAGCAGCGCCGGTCCCACCAGCCGCGCCAGCGTCGCGCTGTCGCTCAGCTCCGCCGCCGTCAGGCAGGGCAGGTCCAGCGCCAGCACCGCCTCGCGCATCGCCAGCGGCGAGCGCGTGAGCAGGCCCGAGATGGCGCACACCCGGTGCCCCATCGCGGTCAGCCGGGCGACCCCGGCCTCGGCCCCCATCGCGTCGTTGGCGGCGAACACCATGCCCCCCAGCATCGCGCGAAACGGCGCCGAGGCCAGCAGCGCCGCGGTCTCGTCCTGCCACAAGCCGTCGGCGATCTCGATGACGATGGCCTCGGCGCCGGCATCCTCGGCCGCCGCGATCAGCCGGCGCGCGCCCTCGATGATCGCCTCGACCGGGGCGCGATAGGTGGTTCCGAATCCGGCATCGGTGAAATCCGCCACGAAATGCGCCCCGGCATCGCGGAACAGCCACAGGTCGCCGCCCGACCCGGTGCCGGTGACCTTCAGTGCCGCGGCGCGATGGCCGCCCAGCGTCAGGCCGCGCACGATCGAGGCGACCGTGTGCGTCTTGCCCGAATTCATCGAGGTGCCGCAGACCGCCAGCACCGGCACCCGCGCCGGGCGCGGCGCCGCGGCGACGGCGAAATCGGCCAGGTTCATGCGCTGCCCCGACGCGGCGCAGACCGCGCCCAGCAGCGTGATCGCGGTCGGCGGCTTCATCCGGTCGTGGCTGGCATCGACCAGCCCGGCAATGCCGCCCGCCGCCGCCAGATGCGCCGGGCCCAGCGCCGCCGGGCACTGCGCCTCGAACTGGTCGGGCGCATAGCGCGCGCCGCAGGCGATCAGGATCTCGTCGCCGGGGAACAGTTTGGCGCGCCGGCCGTCGGGGCGCTCGACATTGGTGTGATGGCCCAGCTCGTCGACGCGCGCCAGCACCAGATCGCCGGCCACCAGCCGCTCGGCCGCCGTGTCGATCCGCGCAATGTCGCCCAATGGCACGCGGCGCGTCGCGAAGGATTGCTTCACCCGAGTCAGGCGGATCACGTCCATCGGCTGCATGTCATTTTCTCCCTCATGTCTGGCGGGCGCTCCCCGCAGCGTCGTCGTCGAGGGGAAAACGGCGCCGGGCGCCGGTTATTCCGTGGTGGCCAAAGATTTTTCCGCCACCCGCGCGCCGCCCACGCCACGCGCGCCGCGCGCGCCCCGATCCGCGCAGCGGCGCACAGGCCGTCGCGCGCCACCGCGACCGTCATCCGGCATCCGGCGCGCGCGTGCCGGGGGCACGATCCGCCCGTGGCCCCCGAAACCATGGCACCCCGCGCCCGCCGCCCACGGC
>JAVVFE010000336.1:0-3683 GCA_032251175.1 Thermohalobaculum sp. | reverse complement strand
CTCGACGCTCATGCCGCGTGGTCTTCCCTGTCGATGACGGGCACGATCTCGTCCTCCTCGATCGAGCCATAGGCCTCGTTGATCCGCACGACGAGCGCGAGGCCGAGCGCAAGCGTCGCCACGCCGACGACGATCGCGGTCAGGATCAGCACATGCGGCAGCGGGTTCGAATAGACGCCATAGCCCGATGCCATGATCGGCGGCGTCGCGCCCAGGATCTTGCCGGGGCTGAGATACAGCAGATAGACCGAGGTCTGGAACACCGCGAGACCAAGCAACCGCTTGATCATGTTGGACTTTGCCACGACGATATACAGACCCGAGACCATCAGCAGGATGGTGACCCAGTAGTTGTAATGGCTGGCGATCTCTTCGAGCAGGCTCATTCCCGGCCCCTCCCGGCGAAGGCGTAGAAGATCGCCAGCATGGTCGAGGCGACCGTCACCAGAACGCCGATCTCGACCAGGAACACCCCCCAGTGCTGGCCGTGGATCATGTCGCCATGCATCAGGTTGGAATAGTCGAGGTAGTTGCGCCCGGTGACGAAGCCGGCGATGCCGACGCCCGCGTAGATCGCGACACCGAGCGGCATCAGGATCTCGACCAGCCCCGGCGGCACGGCGCGCTGCGCTGCCCGCAGCCCGTAGATGATGGCGTAGAGGATGATGCCCGCCGCCACGATCACCCCGGCCTGAAACCCGCCGCCCGGGCCGAAATCGCCGTGCAACTGGACATAGAGCCCGAACATCAGGATGAAGGGGATGAAGATCTTGACGACGACGCGCAGGATGGTGTCGAGACGCATGGCTCAGTCCTCCCGCCGCGCGGCCCGGCGCCAGCGCTTGAGCAGCATCAGCACGCCGATGCCGGCGGTGAAGACCACCGTCGTCTCGCCCAGCGTGTCGAAGCCGCGATACGAGGCGAGGACCGCCGTCACGACGTTCGGAATGTCCGTCTCGGCCATGTTGCGGGCAAGATAGTCGGCCCCGACATGGGTGTTCATGGGCGTGTCGGCGCTGCCGAAGGGCGGCAGATCCCAGGTGCCCCAGACCAGGATCGCGCCGGTTGCCGCCGCCACGATCCCGGGCAGCAGGGGCGAGTAGCGCGGCTCGGCCTCCTCGGTGCGGGTGAGATAGAGCGCACCCAGCGCCAGCACCGTCGAGATGCCCGCACCGACCGACGCCTCGGTCATCGCCACGTCGACCGCGTCGAGCACGATCATCACGCTGGCCATCAGGAACGAATAGGCCCCCGTCAGCACGACCACCGCGAACAGGTTGCGCACCCGGATGATGCCGAAGGTGATCGCGGCCAGCAGCGTCAGCAGCACCATGTTGATGAGCTGTTCCATCAGCGGTCCTCGCGCGTCGGGTCGGGGTCGGCGTCGCGGTTCGCGCCGGTGTTGCCGGCCGGGCCGTAACCCGGGGCCGGCCCGGCGATCGCCGCCGCACGTTCAGGGGCGGGGGTGCCGGTCTCCTCGGGCGTCTCGGAGCTGAGCGGCTGCGCAAGGCGCACGCCAAGCTCGGGGAACAGCTCGACACAGTCGGTCGCCACCAGCCGCCCGTCGGATCCCGCCAGCAGCGGCTTGATGCCGTCATGCAGCGCCGCGCGCGCCAGCGCATGCGTCGCCACCGCCCCGGTGACCCACAACACCAGCACGACGAAGCCGATCTTGATCGCGAGCAGCGAGGGGCCGGCCTGCAGGATCATGCCGAACGCCATCAGCCCCACACCCATCGTGTCGGACACCGAGACCGCATGCATCCGCGTGAACAGATCGGGCATGCGCGTCATGCCGACGGCGCCGATCAGGTAGAAGGCGGCACCGGCGACCAGCGCGGCCCAACTGACAAGATCCACCGCGAGCGTGATCATTCCGGTTCGCGCTCCTCGGCCGGGTCCTGGGCATGGCCGAGCGCGCCATAGCGGAAGAACTTGAGCACCGCGAGGGTGCCGATCATGTTCAGCAGCGCATAGGTGATGCCGATGTCGAGGAATTCCGGCCGCCCGGTCATGAAGCCGAACAGCGCCAGGATCAGGATCGCCGAGGTCCCGATTGCGTTCGCCGCCAGCAGCCGGTCGAACGCGGTGGGCCCCTTCAGCGCGCGGATCACCGCGAGGGTGAGCGCGGCCAGAACGCCAAGGATTGCGACCGCGAACATCATGCCTTGTCCTCCGCCTGCCGCGGCGCGCGCGCGCCGTCGAACCAACCGACCCAATGGTTCATCGGGTCGTCGGCAAAGCCAGCGGCGCCCTCGCGGGTGATCGCGTGGACCCAGATCGCGCGGCCGGCCTCGGACACCTCGACCGAGATGGTGCCGGGGGTCAGCGTGATCGAGTTGGCATAGGTCGTGATTCCCACTGCGGTGACGGCGTCCGAGCGCACCTTCACCATGGTGGGCGAGATCGGCAGCCGGGGGTCGAGGATGATCCGCGACACGTTGAGTGCCGAGAGGATCATCTGCCAGCCCAGCCACGGCCAGTAGATCATAGCTCGCGGCAGGCGCTCGATCGGGAAGGATTCGACGTCGATGATATCCTTGAACAGCAGGAACAGCACCACCGCGACCGACAGCACGCCGCCCGAGGCGACCAGCCACAGTTCGTCATGGCCCGACAGCAGCATCCAGTAGCCGAACAGGGTCAGCGCGATCAGGATCAGGCGCATCGGCAAAGCCCCCCGGTCATGCGTGTCGTCTCCCTTTGCCTGTCGCCGGCTGTCTCGCCGGTCTGGGGCCGTCCCGTCAAGCGCCGGGCGGCGTTTGTCTGCGGCGGCATTGCCCGTGGCCGGGGCTTGCACCCGCCGCCGGGTGCCCGGGCGCAGGCCGAGCGCGGGCATTGAAGTCTGGTATACCACGAAATGTCAACCGTTCTCGAACCCGCCCGGGCCCGGCTGTGCGCGCGCCCTCGCCATTGCCGGGGCGCGCCGCTAGACTGCGCGCAATGCACGCCCCGAACCCTGATCTTGCCGCGAGAATCGCCGCCTGCCGGCTGTGCGCGGACGATTTCGCCGCGACCGCGACCGCCCATGCGCCGCGCCCGGTGCTGCGCGCGGCGGCCTCGGCGCGGGTGCTGATCGCCGGGCAGGCGCCGGGGATGCGGGTGCATCACAGCGGGCTGCCGTTCGACGACCCCTCGGGCGAGCGGCTGCGCGACTGGATGGGGGTGGGGCGCGAGGTGTTCTACGACACCGCGCGAATCGCCATCGTGCCGATGGCCTTCTGCTTTCCCGGCTACGACGCGAAGGGTGCCGACCTGCCGCCGCCGCGGCGCTGCGCGCAGACCTGGCGCGCGCAGGTGCTGGCGGGCCTGCCGCATGTCGAACTGACGCTGGTGATCGGGCAATATGCGCAGGGCTGGCACCTGCCGGGGCGGCGCCGGGGCGTGACCGAAACGGTCGCCGACTGGCGTGCGGGGCTGCCGCACCGCCTCGCCCTGCCGCATCCAAGCTGGCGCAACACCGGCTGGCTGAAGCGCAACCCCTGGTTCGAGGCCGAGGTGCTGCCCTGGCTGCGCGCCGAAGTCGCGCGGTTGGTGGCATGAGCGCCGCGCGCTCCGGTTGGCTGCTGGCGGCGGCGCTGCTGGGCGCCTGTGCGGTCGGCGGGCCGCTGGAGGCGCCGGTGCCGCCCGTTCCGTCCGGCGACGCGGTGCTGCGTACCAAGGGGCCGGTTTCGCCCGCCGCC
>JAVVFE010000335.1:0-3685 GCA_032251175.1 Thermohalobaculum sp. | reverse complement strand
GGCGGCAGATCCCGGGGGGCAGGTCCCAGGCGAACCGGGGTGCCGGGGCCGGCATGGCGCGCCGCCTCGCGCGCGGCCTCGATCAGCGCGCGGTGGCCCAGATGGACGCCGTCGAAATTGCCGATGGCGGCGGCACCCCCCCGCATGGCGGGGTCGAGCTTTGCGAAACCGCGGCAGACCTGCATCGCGCCCCCGGCAGCGGGGGCGGCGGCGCCCCCGGGTCAGTCGAATTTCTTGGATGGCGCGAGCACCAGCGCCTCGCCCTTGAGAACCGCCTTTTCGCCCACCCGGCAGACGCAATCAAGGGTCACGCGGCGGCGGCCGTGGTCGATCTCGCGCACGCTCACCTCGGCCGTCACCTCGTCGCCGGGAAACACCGGGGCGAGGAATTTCAGCGTCTGGCCCAGATAGACCGTGCCATGCCCGGGCAATTGCTCGCCGATCACCGCCGAGATCAGCGAGGCGGTCAGCATGCCATGCGCGATGCGCCCGCCGAAGATCGTGTCGCGGGCATAATCATCATCCAGATGCACCGGGTTGCGGTCGGTCGAGATGTCGGCGAACAGGCGGATGTCGTAGTCCTCGATCCGCTTGGTCAGGCGGCGCGTGAGGCCGACCGACAGATCCTCGATGCAGATCGTGCCGCGCGGGATGTTGTCCAGCATTGAGTCGCCCTCCGCCATTGTGCGTTGCACCATAGATAGCGCAGGCAGGTGGCGGACGCAAGATCGTTGCGCAAGATCATTGCGACATTATGTCGGCGGTAGAAACTTTATGTCTCGGCCGCCGATCAGCGCAGACGCCCGATCGCAAAGTGCGGCGCCTGTCCCTGCGCCGCGAGCCAGGCGTCGAGCCGCCGCTGGTCGGGATGCTCGGGATCGTCGCCCACTTCGGCGGCGGCCAGACCGCCGGTCACGAACAGCGCGTCGATGCCGTAGTCGAGCGCGCCCTTCACATCGGTGAACACCCCGTCGCCGATGCCGATCACCCGATCCGGCGCGATCTCGCGGCCAGCGATCTCGGCGAGCAGCGAGAAGCTCTGCTCATAGGTCGGACGGTGCGGCTTGCCGAACCAGACCACCTCGCCCCCGGCCGCCTCGTAGCGTTGCGCCACGGCGCCCGCGCACCACAGCCGCTCGTGCCCGCGGTCGACCACGATGTCCGGATTGGCGCAGAGAAGCCGCAGCCCCTGCGCCCGCCAGACCGCGATCTGCGGGTCGTAATCGGCCGGGGTCTGGGCCGCGTCATCCTCGAAGCCGGTGCACAGGATCGCCTCGGCCTCGGCGACAGGCGTGTCCGCGAAGCCCAGATCCGTCAGCATGTGCCGGTCGCGGTCGGGCCCGACATAGTGCAAGCGCCGGCCATAGGCGCCCGAGGCGACCGCGCGCTGGCAGGCCCCGCCCGAGGACATGATGGAGTCGTAGCTGTCTTTCGGCGCGCCCATCGCGTCGAGGAACCGCTCGACCGAGGCCGGCGGGCGCGGCGCGTTGGTCAGCAGCACGACGATGCCGCCCTGCGCGCGATAGCGTTGCAGCGCCGCGACGGCGGCCTGAAACGGGCGGATGCCGTCATGGTAGCAGCCCCACAGATCGCACAGCACCGCCTCGTAGCGCGGCGCGATCTCGTCGAAGCTGCGGATCAGGCGGGTGGGCATCGGCGTCTGGGTCGATCTCAGGGTCTGGGGCATGGAACGCGGGCCGTGGCTTCGGGTTGCAGGGCGCAGGATGTGGGGATATGCGCAGTTCGGTCGCGCGGGTCAACCGGATTGCGCGCAAGGCGCGCGGGTCAACCGGATTGCGCGCAAGGCGCGCGGGTTTCGCGCGCGGCCGCGGCCGCCCGGCGCTCATTCCGCTTCTCGGCTGACGTTGAAGCCCTGCGCGCGCAGCAGGGCGACCAGCCCCGCCTCGCCCGGCAGATGCAGCCCGCCCACCGCGACGAAGGCGCCGCCCGCCTCCAGCGCCGGCACCAGCCGCGCCATCCAGCGCCGGTTGCGCTCGTCGATCAGCGCCGCCTCGAAGGCCGCGCCCAGTGCCTCGGCCTCGGCCGGCAGGCGGCCGGTGGTCTCGGTGCCGAGCCACTCGCTGAACGTGTCGATGGCGGCGATCTGGCCGTCACGGTAGAGCCCGAGCATGGTGGCGCGCAGGTCCTCCTCGTGCTCGGCGAGCTTCAGCGCATCTCCTGCGAGCTCGGCCGCGAGCGCGGGGTCGACTGCCCCGAAGGCGCCCAGCGCCTCCTCGTAGGTCTCGAGCCCGATCACCGGCTTGCCGGCGTCGGTCGCGCGCGCGATCAGGATCTGGTCGAGCACCTGCGCACCCGCCCCCATCGCCTCGATCTCGCAGACCGGGATGCCCATGATCGAAAAGAACATCCAGGGCCGCATCCGCTCGGCCAGTTCGACGCTGAGCCCGCGGCGCGCCAGCACCGCCTCGGCCCGCGCCAGTTCCGCGGGGGCAAGGCGCGCGGCAACGCCTGCGCCGTCGGGCGCAAAGACGAAGGAGGGATCGGTCGCGACCCGCGCCTGAAGCCGCTCCATCTCGGCGCCATCAAGTTCGACCACCAGCGCCACGGCCGCGGTGAAGGCCGCCTCGATCGGCGGCGTGACGGACGCGATGGCGGTGGTGTCGTGATAGGTCGCGAACAGATGGGAGGGGGCCGTGCCCGCGCGCTCGACCCGCCAGAACCGCCCCTCGCCGTTCGGCACCTTTGCCGCGGCCGCCAGGATTTCGGCATGCACCGCCGGGCGCTCGACTGCGAGCCGGGCCATGAGGTCCTCGCCGCCGCACGCGGCCAGGGCGCTGCCCGCCCCGGCGAGATACGCGATGAAACTGCCGATGATCCGCCGCATGTCCTGCCTTCTCCGCTTTTCGCGCCTGATGTGGAACGCGGTTTCCCGCGATTTCCGCCGGTATGCCGGCCCCCGCCACCCGGGAAGCCTTGACAGGTTTCGGGCACTCCCATACATCGCGACTGCCCGACTGTTAGCACTCAGGGGCGGCGAGTGCTAACACCCGCGAGGGAAAGGCGATGCCCCCCGAGAAATATTGAACCGCAACCAGCTATGTAAGGAGCGCACCATGAGCTTCAAACCGCTGCATGATCGCGTTCTCGTCCGCCGGATCGAATCCGAGTCGACGACGAAGGGCGGCCTGATCATCCCCGACAGCGCCAAGGAAAAGCCCCAGGAAGGCGAAGTCGTCGCCGTCGGCGAGGGCGCACGCAAGGATTCGGGCGACCTGATCCCGATGGGCGTGAAGGCCGGCGACCGCATCCTGTTCGGCAAGTGGTCGGGCACCGAGATCAAGCTCGACGGCGAGGAACTGCTCATCATGAAGGAGAGCGACATCCTCGGCATCCTGACCAAGTCGAAGGCCGCCAAGGCCGCCTGACCGGCGCCGCGCCTGCCTGACAGAAACACAGTCAACGGAGATTTCCCACATGGCTGCGAAGGACGTGAAATTCCACGCCGATGCCCGCGAGCGGATGCTGCGCGGCGTCGACATCCTCGCCAACGCGGTGAAGGTGACGCTCGGCCCCAAGGGCCGCAACGTCATTCTCGACAAGTCGTTCGGCGCGCCCCGGATCACCAAGGACGGCGTGACCGTCGCCAAGGAGATCGAACTCTCGGACAAGTTCGAGAACATGGGCGCCCAGATGGTTCGCGAAGTCGCGAGCCGCACCAATGACG
>JAVVFE010000334.1:0-3688 GCA_032251175.1 Thermohalobaculum sp. | reverse complement strand
ATGGCGGCGGCGGTGCGGGCCGCGTCCTCGGGCGTGCAGGTCAGGTCATAGGCGCCGACGATGATTTGGACCGGCGTCGTCGCCGTATCGACCCGGCCCAGCCGGCCGATCAGGCTGTCGTCGCGGGTATAGAAGCTGAGGTCGCCGCGGAACACGCCCGGGCCGCTCGACATGAACATCCACAGCGTGTTCCACCGCTCGGCATTCGGGGCATGGGGCGAGATGTTGGCAGACACCAGCGCCGCGCCCATCTCGCCGCCATGGGCGTCCGGGCGGTGGAACCAGTCGATGTCATACCAGGCGGGCTGGAAGTCGGACGCTTCGATGGCGATGAAGCCCGAAAAGCGATCGCCATGGAGCGCCGCGAGTTGCAGCGCGATCCGCCCGCCCATCGAGCAGCCGGCCAGCACCGGGCGGTCGAGGCCCAGCGCATCGACCACCGCCAGCACGGTCGCTATGTAACGCTCGGTCGTCAGCAGGTATTCCTGCGTCTCGAAACCCTCGGGTGGCAGTGACTTGCCGTGCCAGGGCATGTCGAAGGCGACCATTCGGTTGGTGGCCGTCACCGTCCGGTCGTTCATCAGGTGGCGCCACTGGCGCGTGTCGGCCCCGGCGGTGTGCAGGCACAGCACCGGGCGGCCGGCGCCCGCCTCCTCGAAATAGATGCGGTGGTCGGTGCCCTCGATGCGGACGGTGACATAGCGCCCGGTGATGGGCTCAATCGCGGCAGTCATGCCGTGGCCTCCTCGCGCCCCAGCGCCATGAATTCCTTGAAGAAGCGCAGGTTCTTGATCAGCACCAGGATATCGCCGTCGATCCGGCCACGGCCGATCTTCACAAGGCCGAAGATGTCGTGGAAGCCGGGCGCGGGGCGCGCTTCCCAGAACCTCGCCAGCGCCTCGGCATCGGTGCTCAGCGCGAAGCGCAAGGGGGTCTTGCGGCTCGGCCCCGGCGCGATGTCCACCAGCGCGCCCTTCTCGAAGGTCAGGTAATATTCGTCGCCATCGACCCTGATGAGGACCGTTTCGGAAAAGAGCCGCCCCAGCCGCAACAGATGCGGCGTCGCGGCCAGTCGGGTCTGCATCCGGTGCAGCGTCGCAAGCATGGTGGTCTCCAGTCCGGTTGTCCGGGGCTGCCGTCGGTCGCGCCCACCCTGCCGTCGGAGCGTGGGCGGCGGCAATGTCGGCGCGGGTATCCGGCAATACCCGCGGGGTCTGCACCCCGCGCCCGCCGCGGCGGGCAGAGTATCGCCTGATACCGCGCCGGGCATTGGACGGCGCCGCGGTTTGCGGAAGGATCGTCGGCGATCGCATCGAGACCGGCCGAGCGCGCCATACCGCCGCGCCATGCACCGGCAGACAGGAGGAAACGGAATGCGCAACGTCACGCTCGACACCATCACCGACGTGGTCATCGCCTCGCTGGGCCAGCATGGCGAGATCACCAGCCGCCAGCGCGAGATCATGACCTCGCTGATCCGGCGCCTGCACGGCTTCTGCACGGAGGTGAAGCTGACCCATGCCGAGTTCCTCGCCGCCTGCGACTACCTCGCCCGCGCGGGGCATGTCTGCGACGACAAGCGCCAGGAATTCATCCTGCTGGCCGACATCCTGGGCGTCGAGGTGCTGGTCGACATGGTCTCGAACCCGGTCGAGAGCGGCGCCAGCGAGTCGACGGTGCTGGGGCCGTTCTACCGCGAGAACCCGCCGGTGCTGCCGAAGGGCGCCTCGACCGTGCAGAAGCATTTCGAAGGCGAGGAGAGCGTCTATTTCGAGGGCCATGTCCGCGACACCGAGGGCCGCGCGCTCGAGGGCGTCACCATCGACGTGTGGGAGGACGCGCCGAACGGGCTGTATGAGAACCACGACCCTGACCAGCCCGACTACAACCTGCGCGGCCGCTTCGTGACCGGCGCGGACGGGCACTTCGCGTTCCGCGCGCTGCGGCCCGTGCCCTATCCGATCCCGGACGACGAGACCGCCGGCCAGCTTCTGCGCTTCATGGGGCGCCACCCCTACCGGCCGGGGCATATCCACTTCATCCTGTCGAAGGACGGCTACCGGACGCTGGTGAGCCAGGTCTATGACGGCGAGAGCGCCTATCTCGACAACGACTCGGTGTTCGCGGTGAAGCAGAGCCTGGTGGGCCGGTTCCGCAAGGCGGGTCCCGGCCTCGACACCGACCTGCATGTCGAGTTCGACTTCGCGCTGACCCGCGCCGAGACGAAGGCGCTCGCGGCCGAGTAACCCTGTCCCTGCCGAAACGGCATCCCTTCGGCCTCCCGCTTGCGGGGGCCGATTTCTTGCGCATGGGCCAGCGGAGGCGATTATAGTCGCGGAAAATGACGCTCCGGGGAGGAGCGCCGGCCGTGAACCTCAAGCAGCTCACCTATTTCATCGCGGTGGCCGAGGAGCTGCATTTCGGCCGCGCAGCCGACCGGCTGGGCATGGCGCAGCCGCCGCTGAGCCGCCAGATCAAGCAGATCGAGGAGGAGCTTGGCGCGCTGCTGTTCGACCGCGGGCGCAACGCCATCACGCTGACGCAGGCGGGTGAGCGGCTGCTGGAGCGGGGCCGCAGCATCCTCAGCCAGATCGAGAACACGCGGCTCGAGATCAGGCGCATCGGCCAGGGCGCCGAGGGGCGGCTCAGGATCGGCTTCGTGGGGTCGGCTACCTTCAGCCTGCTGCCCAACATCCTGAAGTCGTTCCGGGCGAACTATCCGGACGTCGCGCTCAGCCTGATCCCGATGAACAACGCTCAGTTCCACCGCTCGCTGGTCAGCCGCGAGATCGACGTGGCCTTCGCCCGGCCGACGCTGAGCGACCCGGAATTCGTCACCCGGAAGCTCGCCGAGGAGGCGCTGGTGATGGCGGCGTCCGACACGCTCGAGCCAGCGGCGGGCGGCTCGATCCGGCTCGAGCAGGCGGCGGCGCTGAACTTCATCCTCTACCCGGAATACCCGCGGCCGAGCTTCGCCGACTTCGTGCTGAAAAGCTGCGAGGAACAGGGCTTCGTAGTGGCAAAGCGGGTGTTCACGATGGACCTGCAAACGGCGCTGAGCCTGGTCGCGATCGGCGAGGGGGTCTGCATCGTGCCTGCCTCGGTCGCCTCGGCCCAGCGCCGCGGGGTGCGGTTCCACGCCATCGAGCCCCAGCTTGCGAAGACCGCGCTGTCGGTCAACTACCGGCTGGACGAGCAGGGCGTGCATGTGCGGAACTTCATCCGCATCGCCCAGACGGTGGCGCGCAAGACGCTGTGACAGCGGCGCCCGGGCGCGAGGCTTTCACGCGTGAAATCATGACCAAGTCATTGATTTCACGAGATTTTCTGAATTTTTTCACGCGCGTCGCGCAGCGGTTGATGCGCCGATGCCGGGCCTGCGGTCGCGGGCGGGGCCCGCGGGTGCCGCGCGGGGGCGTCGGCGCCCCGGCCCGGGTGTCGGGGCGGCACAGCGCGCGGAATGGGCCGCGTGCCGCCGCCCCCGCAAGCCGGGTTCAGACCCCCAGCCACCGGTGCTGGGCGTCGGCGTCTGCCCGGATTTCGGACGGCGCGCCGGTCCAGACCACCCGGCCCTTGCCGACGATCGCCACGTCGTCGGCGAGGCTGGTGGCGAAGCCGAAGTTCTGCTCGACCACGATCATCGAGAGCCCCGCTTTCTTCAGCGCCATCAGCGTGTCGTGGATCAGCC
>JAVVFE010000333.1:0-3695 GCA_032251175.1 Thermohalobaculum sp. | reverse complement strand
AGCACGAGGTCGGCCGGCGCCGCTTGCATCGCCTTGACCGCCTCGGCTCCGTTCGCGGCGACCGCGACGGTCGCGCCGGTGGGGGCGAGCATGGCGCGCAGCAGCGCCTGATTGGTGCGCACGTCCTCGGCGATCAGGATGCGCCGGCCGCCGAAGGCGGGGATCGAGGCCGGGGCGGCGGTGGTTGGACGCCCGGCCGCATGTGCAAGGTCGAAGATCGCGTCGATCACCCGCCGCCAATGCCGGCGCTGCGGCACCACGCTGTCGGCGAGGCGGGCCAGAGCCGGGTCGTCCTGTGCCTGACTGACCAGCACGATGCGCGGCCCGCCGCCGGGCAGCGTGCGCAAGGCGCGCAGGGTTGCAGCCGCCGCCTCGCCCATCGTGCTGGCGCACACCAGAGCGAAATCATAGGGGAGACCATCGCGCACGGCAGATCTCGCCGCCTCCAGCGCCTCGTCGGGGTCGGTCTCGATCCGCGCCGCAAGACTCAGCGCGCCAAAGGATCGGACGACCCGCACAGGATCGAGCGCCGCCTCGCGCAGGACCAGAAGGCGGCGGCCCGCGAGCGCGCCGCCCCAGTGATGCGCAAGCGGCCAGGCGTTCACCGCTGCATGGGCGGTGAACCGGAGGGCGAGCCGCTCGACCGCGCCGGCGCGACCCGGGCAGTTCACGATCTCGGCGCCCAGATGCGCCGCCGCCGCCACGAGGCCGGGATCGGCCGGCGCGGTCGAGCGGCTCGCCGCAGGGGCGCCCGCGCAGGCGCGGCTGGCCTCGAGCAGGAGCGGGAGGGGGCCGCCCTGCGCCCCGGCGGCGGCCTCGCCTTCGACCCAAAGCGCGAGACCGCGCCGGCGGGTTGGCGCCGCCTGGTCGAGCCATCGGCACAACGCAGCCATCGCCGCCGCCAGCGGCGCCTCGCCGACCATGATCCGATCGGGCAGGCGCAGGTCGACATGCGCATCCGTGAGCCGGAGCGCGGCCGCACTCAGGCTTGCCTTCAGGCTGTCGCGCAGGACGGCGTCGGGGGTGCTACCGTTCGGCATGTCACCGGCTGTGGAGAAGCTTCCATGGCAGAGTAATGAGCCGGCATGGTTAAGGAAAGGTTGTAAACGCCGGGGCGCGCCATGCGGGCCACCCCCGGCCGCGATGCCGCCGGCCGGCCGGCACCGGCCCGGCGCTCAGGATCGCGCCGGCTCGCGGTAGCGGGCGAGGCTGTCGACGAAGGCGTCCACGAACTCGAGCGTGATCATCGAGGCGCGCGCATGCATCGGGCGCAGGATGGCGAGCTGGTGCGGCACGGTCGGGCGGAACGGCCGGATCGTCAGGCCGCGATGCTCGTATTCGCGCGCGTCCATCTCGCTCACCACCGAGACGCCGGCGCCCGCGGCCACCAGCAGGCAGGCGGCGGTGAACTGGCGGGTTTCGATCAGGCTCGACATCTGCACCTTGCGCGCGGCAAAGGCCTCGCTGAGGGCGCGGAAGAAGGCGCTGTCGCGGCGGGTGTGGATCATCCGCTCGCCCGCCAGATCCTCGGGGCCGATCTCGGGCAGGCGCGCCAGCGCGTGGCCGCGCGGCAGGATGCAGACGGTGCGCATCTCGATCACCTCGCATTCGACCGCCGGGTGCCCCTCGAACCCGTCCGAGATGCCGCAGTCGTATTGCTCGCCGATGATCCATTCCAGGATCCGCTCGGGCCGGTCGGGCTCGAGCGTGACGGTCACGCCGGGCCGGGTTTCAAGGAACCGGGCAAGCACCGCCGGAAGGTGGCTGGTGGCAAAGCCCGGCAGGCAGGCGATGCGCAGATGGCCGGCCTTGCGCGCGGACAGGTCGAGCGTGAGGCGCCCGAGCTGGTCGAGCCCGTCGAGCAGGCGCTCGACCTCGCGCAGCAGAAAGCGCGCCTCCTGGGTTGGAACAAGCTGGCCGCCCTTGCGCTCGAACAGCCCGAAGTCGACGCCGTCGGAGAAGCTGGCGAGCAGGCGGCTGACGGCGGGTTGCGAGATCTCGAGCTGCTGCGCGGCCCGCGTCATGCTGCCCGACCGCGCCACGGCGCGGAAGGCTTCGAGCTGCCGGAGGCTGATGGGCATGGTTGCTGCACCCCGTTTGGTGGACGTCGCTTCGTGGAAATCGTCTGGTGGATGTCGTTTGGTGAAATTCGATGCGTGAATTCTGCTTCCCGACCTGCGCTTTCCGGCGCCGGGTCGGTGTCTCGCCCCGCCATGTCGGGCCAAAGACTGTGACGGGTTTATAACACAACATTATGTATATGTAAGGCAAAATTTGTTTGTATTATGAGGGAGGCTATGCTTCGATATGGCGTTCGCGGGAGGAGTCGCGGCCCGAACGGGGGCCCGCGACCGCCTCGCGTTCGAGTGATTTTCCGGGGAGGAGACCACGATGAAAGGCCTTTATGTCGGCTCGGCGATGATGGCGTCGCTGATGGCCATGTCCACGACCGCGAGCGCGGCGACGGAAATCCAGTGGTGGCACGCCTTCACCGGCCGCCTTGGGGACCTGCTGGCCGAACAGGTCACGCAGTTCAACGCAAGCCAGAGCGACTACGTCGTGGTCGCGACCCACAAGGGCAACTACTCCGAGACGCTGAACGCCGGCATCGCCGGTTTCCGCGCCGGCGAGCAGCCGCATATCCTGCAGGTCTTCGAGGTCGGCACCGCGACGATGATGGCCGCCAAGGGCGCCGTGAAGCCGGTCTACGAAGTGATGGCGGAAAGCGGCCTGCCCTTCGATCCGAACGCCTATCTTCCGGCGGTGACCGGCTACTACACCACCGCGGCCGGCGAGATGCTGTCGTTCCCGTACAATTCCTCGACGCAGGTGCTGTATGTGAACCGCGACAAGCTCGCGGCCGCGGGGGTCGACCCGAATGTCGACCTCAGCACCTGGGAGGCATGGGACCCGGTGCTCGAGCAGCTCAAGGCGGCGGGCGTGTCCTGCCCCTACACCACCTCGTGGCAGAGCTGGGTGCATCTCGAGTCGATGTCAGCCTACCACAACGTGCCCTTCGCGACGAAGTCGAACGGCTTCGACGGGCTCGACACCGAGCTGACATTCAACGGCCCGGTGCAGGTCAAGCACATCTCGAAGCTGGCCGAGTGGGCGAAGGACGGCAAGTTCATCTATGCCGGCCGGCGCAACGAGGCGGGCGCGAACTTCCGCAGCGGCGACTGTGCGCTGTTCACCGAGTCCTCGGCCGGCTATGCCGGGGTGAAGGCCGAGGCCAAGTTCGCCTTCGACATCCGCCATCTGCCCTACTGGGATTCGGTCGATGGCGCGCCGCAGAACACGATCATCGGCGGCGCCTCGCTGTGGGTGCTGGGCGGGCACGACGCGGACGAATACAAGGGCGTCGCGGCCTTCTTCAACTTCATGTCGTCGCCCGAGATCCAGGCCGGCTGGCATCAGAACACCGGCTACCTGCCGATCACGCAGGCGGCGCTGGATCTGACCAAGTCGCAGGGCTTCTACGCGGCCAATCCCGGGACCGACATCGCCGGCACCCAGATGACGCGCAGCGAACCCACGGCGAACTCGAAGGGCCTGCGGCTGGGCAGCTTCGACCAGATCCGCACGATCATCGACGAGGAGCTGGAAGCCGTCTGGGCGGGCAACAAGACCGCGCAGCAGGCGCTGGACAGTGCCGTTGCCCGCGGCAACGAGTTGCTGCGGCGCTTCGAGATGGC
>JAVVFE010000332.1:0-3706 GCA_032251175.1 Thermohalobaculum sp. | reverse complement strand
CGAAGGCGCCTGCCGCGCGCAGCGCGGTCTCGCCCAGCAGATCGGGCGAGAGCCGGTCGAGCCGCAACCCGGTAACCCCGCCGGTCACGTCGAACCCGACCCGCGCGCCGGCGACCGTCACGCTGGTCGCAAGCCGCGCGGAGCCGACATCGGCGGCGGCGGTGCGCAGGTCGTCGAGGCTGAGGTCGCCCTCGGCCGTCATGTCGCCGGGCACGGTGCCGGCGAGGCGCCCGTCGAAGCCGAAGCCGTCGAACGCGACCCCCTCGGCCAGCACCGCGAGGCCCGGGCCGCCGCGCAGCCTGATCGCCAGATCGGCCGCCCCGGTGGGCTTGGCATAGGTGCCGTCGGCGCTCAGCGTCAGGTGCGGCGAGGTGAGGCTGCCGCGCTCGACCCGGATGATGCCGCTGCCGTCCTCGGCCTCGGCAATGCGAAAGTCGAGCGCGGCGCGCTCGCCCAGCACGCTGGCGGCCGTGGGGTCGATGGCGGGGCCGGGGGTCAGCACCGCGCCGCCATCGACCAGCAGCCGGCCGGTCGCCTGCACCACCGCCTGCCCGTCGAGCGCGAACACCCGCTCGGCGGTCGCGTTGAAGGCAAGCTGCCAGTCGGTGAGCGGCCCGTCGGCGGCCACCGTCATCCGGCTGGCGCTGTCGGGCGGAAAGCCCGCGAGTTCGGCCACCAACCCGCCGGCGGCCTCGTCGGCGGCGAGGTCGAGCTTGAGCGTGTTTGCCCGGAAGGTGCGCAGGTAGTCGAGCGCGATGCGCCCGGCGACCGCGTCGGTGCGGGTGAGCGTCAGGCTCAGCGACTGCTCGTCGCCCTCGTCGCGCAGCGCCCCGGTGGCGTCGAACGCCAGCGACTGCCCGGCGATCACGCCGGGCGCCACCTGCACCCGGTCGAGCCGCATCTCGCCCAGCCGCACGGTCAGCGGCGCGCGCGGCCAGGCGAACAGGCTGCCGCCCTCGGCCGGGGCCGTGTCCTCCTTCAGCTCGGGCGTGGCGCCGGGCCTGCGCAGCACCTCGACATCGGCGGCGACCACGCTCTCGATATCCAACTCGCCCCGCAGGATGCGCCGCGCGTTCCAGCGCAGCGCGAGCGAGCCGATCCGCATCCACACGCCCTGGGCGTCCGACAGCACGATGCCGACCAGCGCGGTCGAGCCGTCCTCGATCTCATCGACGCCGTCGGCGGTGATCTCAAGCTCGCCCGGCACGCTGATGCGTTCGAGCGCGAACTGCACGAGGCTGTTCTTCAGCCCCAGCAGCGAGAATTGCGCCGCCGCGGGCCCTGCCAGCAGCAGGGCGGCGAGCCCGATGGCGATGAGAGGGCGCGCGCGCATCAGAAGGCCTGCCCGATCGAGATATAGACCTGGAAGCTGTCATCGGCGTCGCGCGGGTTCAAGGGCACGCCGACATCGAGCCGGATGGGGCCCACCGGCGAGGCGTAGCGGATGCCCCCGCCGGCCGCGACCTGCACGCCCTCCTCGAAGCTGGGAACCGTGCCGGTCGAGATGCTGCCGGCATCGACGAAGGCGGCGAG
The DNA here is from genome assembly GCA_032251175.1 of Thermohalobaculum sp. Taxonomy (GTDB): domain Bacteria; phylum Pseudomonadota; class Alphaproteobacteria; order Rhodobacterales; family Rhodobacteraceae; genus Thermohalobaculum. Next base: position 2,173 of record JAVVFE010000332.1, on the reverse strand, counting down.
GCCGAGATCGCCCCAGACCCGGCCGCGGATCTCGCCGCCCAGTTCGATCACCGAGCGCCCGCCGACCGGGTCGCCCGAAGCGTCGAGCGGGCCGATGAAATCCTGCTTGAAGCCGCGCACCGAGCCGCCGCCGCCGGAATAGAGCCGCCTGGTCTGCGGCACGTCCGACAGCGCGTCGGCGATGATCGAGCCGATCCGCCCGCGCGCGGCGGCGACCACGTCGCCGTCGCCGGTCAGCCGCCGGTAGGCCGAGGCGCGGGCGTCGATGCTGAGGAAGGTCACCGCATCGCCCGCGAACACGCCGCCGAACGGCGTCACGTCGAGCCGGAGCCGCTGGCCGGTGGAGGGGTCGAGCAGATCGTCCGAGCCGTCATGGGCGACGAACAGCGGCAGGCCGCCCAGCACCGCGTCGTTGGTCTCGCCCTGGTCCTCGATCGAGCTGTATTCCAGCAGCCCGCCCGCGCCCACGGTCCAGCGCGGGTTCAGCCGGCGCTCGAGCCCCAGCGTCGCGGTGGTGCCCAGTTCATCGAAGGCGTCGTCGTTGATCCGCCTGAGTTCGACGCCGGCGATCAGGTCCTGCGCCGGGCGGCGGAATTGCGGCTTGCGGAAGATCGCATCGAGCCGCTGCCGGTCGAGCGTGGCGTCGAGCGTCAGCTCGATCTGCTCGTTCGCCCCCCACAGGTTGCGGTGCTCGAGACCCGTGCGCACGCCCGGCCCCTCGTCGGTGTTGTAGCGCACGCCCGCCTTGACGGTGCGGAACGGTGCCTGTTCCAGCGTGACCGTCACCGGCGCCAGCTCGCTGTCGGGCGGCGTGTCGGGCAGCGTCACGGTGCCGGCGCGGAACAGCCGGGTGCCCATCAGGCGGCGCTGGAAGGCGGCCAGCAGGGCGGTGTCGACGATGTCGCCCTCGGCCCAGGGCAGGTAGGTGCGCAGATAGGTGTCCTCGACATCGGGCGCGCCCGAGAACGCGATCGGGCCGAAGCGGTAGGCGGGGCCGGTGGCGATGCGGCTGTCGATCTCGAGCGTTGCGGCCTCGCGGTCGGCCACCGCGTCGCGCCCGCGGGACGCGGCATAGGGGCGCCCGGCGCTGCGCAGGGCCGCCACCATCGCGCGCTCGGCCTCGAGGATCGCCGCCGCCTCGGCCGGGCGCCCGACCGGCGAGCCGAAGGTTTCCGCCGCCGCCAGGGCGGGCGGGCCGGCGGGGCCGGTGTCGCTCAGGTCCACGTCGTGGCGCGCGAGGATGAAGGGGGCGCCCGGCACGATGACGATTTCGGCGATCGCGGCGGCGTCGCCCGCTGTGGCGGCGTCGCCTTCGGCCGCGTCGCCGCCCGACGCGGCGGGGGGCGTGCTGCCGGCCGTGGCGGTGTCGCCGGCCGCGGGCGGCGCGCCCACCCCGCTCACCCGGGTCTCGATGCTGGCGCCGTAGTAGCCGTATGAGCGCAGGATCTTCTGCGCCGTGGGGATGTCGCCCTCGGCCCGGCGGCGCAGGAACGCCACGCTCTGCGCGCCCTGGTCCTCGCGCCGGAAGACCAGCAGCGAGGCGCGCATCAGATCGGCGATCTCGTCGCTGGGCGCGCCGGTCAGGACCGGGGTGTAGGTGATGCCGGTTTCGGGCGGCTCGAAGCTGAAGGGTTCCGACAGCGGGTCCGAGGCGCAAGCGGCCAGCCCGCCCGCGAGCGCGAGCGCCAAGATGACGGAGCTTATGCGTCCTGGCAGGGTCACGCGCCTCGGTCCGGATTGCAGCCTGGGCGCCGTCTGGCGGGGCGCCTTCACGAAACAGTTAATGCAGCCGGCGGGGGAAGCAAACCGCGACCGCACCGGGCGGCGCGATTCCTGGTGCCGCACCCCCGCCGCAGCCGCCCGGTTGCACCCGGCCCTGCCGCGCCCTATCACCGGGATGGAGGCGGCCCGGGCAGGGGCGAACTGACGCGCGCTGGGCGCGGGGGATCGCGCGCCGGTGTGAACTTGCGGGTTTGGGGGGCCGGCCCCCCGCGCGCACGGTGCAAGAGTCGGCCCGCGCCATGGAGGCGAGCCTGTGCGTGACCGCCCCCTACGCAAGGTGCAGGGGTGGCGGTGTCGGTGGGATCAATCAGGCGTCCACCTGCGCGCGCGAGGTGCTGGGTTGTGATAAGGGAACTCGGCATCGCCGGTCGCACCTCTACCCGCGACCCGC
>JAVVFE010000331.1:0-3714 GCA_032251175.1 Thermohalobaculum sp. | reverse complement strand
CGCCGTCTACGCCTCCCGGAAACGGTAGCCCACGCCATAGAGCGTCTCGATCGACGCGAAGCCGTCGTCGACGGCGCGGAACTTCTTTCGGATCCGCTTGATGTGGCTGTCGATGGTGCGGTCGTCGACATAGATCTGGTCGTCATAGGCCGCGTCCATCAACTGGTCGCGGGTCTTGACGAAGCCGGGGCGCTGCGCCAGCGCGTGCAGGATCAGGAACTCGGTCACCGTGAGGGTGACGGCCTCGCCGTCCCAGGTGGTCGAGTGGCGCATCGGGTCCATCTCGAGCCGGCCGCGGCGCAGGATCTTCTCGGTCTCGGTGCGCTCGACGGGCCCCTCGCCGGCAGTGTCGCGCCGGCGCAGCACGGCGCGGATGCGCTCGACCAGCAGGCGCTGCGAGAACGGCTTGCGCATGTAGTCGTCGGCACCCATCCGCAGGCCGATCAGTTCGTCGATCTCCTCCTCCTTCGAGGTCAGGAAGATCACCGGCAGGTCGCTTTTCAGCCGCAGGCGGCGCAGCAGTTCCATGCCGTCCATGCGCGGCATCTTGATGTCGAACACCGCCAGATCCGGCGGGCTCTGCTCGATCGCGACCAGCGCGCTGGCGCCGTCGTTGTAGCTCCGCACCTCGTAGCCCTCGGCCTCCAGCGCCATCGACACAGAACTCAGGATGTTCCGGTCGTCGTCGACAAGCGCGATGATGGCCATGCCGGTCCCCCTCGATCGATGCGGCCCGGTACGGCCGGGCCGTCCACTGTGCCTCGTTGCCCCTGTCGGCGCCCGGCAGAACATGACCCTGCCTGCCGTCCCCGGCCTGCACCCCACGCCGCCGATTTCGGAAGAATCATTGCATGGCTTGTGTGTCAAAGCAATTTTCGACTTCCGCCCCCCGGCGCCGGGGGCGCGTGCCCCACCTGTGCCGGGATGTCGCCGCTCATCGGGGTGGACCTTGCCGCATGCGCTGCTTATAGAGCCTGCGACTCGACCATGCGTTAACAGCCGCATGAGAACAGAGAGGGGCGCGCCGGACCGGATTGCGGACGCAAGCCCCCGCGAGACCACCTGGGACAGGATGCCCGGCCGCGGTTCGCCGGTGCATCCGGGTTTATGGAGAGCGAACGGAAATGCAGCGCGGAATCGTCAATCCGAAGTGCCGGCTCGAGGACATGGGGATCGAGGGCGCCGGCACAGTGCACTACAACCTGCAGGAGGCCGCACTGGTCGAGGCCGCGGTCCGGCGCGGCGAGGGCGAGCTGGGCATCGGTGGCGTGTTCCTGTGCGACACCGGCAAGCACACCGGCCGCAGCCCGAAGGACAAGTTCGTGGTCCGCGAGCCCTCGGTCGAGGCCGATGTCTGGTGGGAGAACAACGCGCCGATGGCACCCGACGCCTTCGAGCGGCTCTACCGCGACATGCTGGCCCACATGAAGGGCGGCGAGATCTTCGTGCAGGACCTCTATGCCGGCGCCGACCCCGCGCATCGCCTCAACGTGCGGCTGATCAACGAGCTGGCCTGGCACAACCTGTTCATCCGCCACATGCTGCGCCGCCCCGACGCCGCCGAGCTGGCGGGCTTCACGCCCGAATTCACCATCATCAACTGCCCGGGCTTCAAGGCCGACCCCGCGCGCCACGGCTGCCGGTCCGAGACCGTGATCGCGATCAGCTTCGAGCGCCGCCTGGTGCTGGTCGGCGACACCTCGTATGCCGGCGAGAACAAGAAGTCGATCTTCTCGCTCCTCAACTACATCCTGCCCGGCAAGGGCGTGATGCCGATGCACTGCTCGGCCAACCATGCCAATGGCGACCCGGCGCAGGCGGCGGTGTTCTTCGGCCTGTCGGGCACCGGCAAGACCACGCTCTCGGCCGATCCCGCGCGCACGCTGCTGGGCGATGACGAGCACGGCTGGACCGAGCAGGGGATCTTCAACTTCGAGGGCGGCTGCTACGCCAAGACCATCAATCTGAGCCCCGAGGCCGAGCCCGAGATCTTCAAGACCACCTCGATGTTCGCGACCGTGATCGAGAACATGGTCTACGACCCCTACACCCGCGCGCTGGATTTCGAGGACGACAGCCTGACGACCAACATGCGCTGCGCCTACCCGCTGCACTACATCTCGAACGCCTCGCCCACCGGGCTTGCCGGTGTGCCGAAGAACGTGGTGATGCTGACCTGCGACGCCTTCGGCGTGATGCCGCCGATCGCCCGGCTCAGCCCGGCGCAGGCGATGTATCACTTCCTCACCGGCTTCACCTCGAAGATGGCCGGCACCGAAAAGGGCGTGACCACCGCGCAGCCGACCTTCTCGACCTGCTTCGGCGCGCCCTTCATGACGCGGCGGCCCGAAGTCTATGGCAACCTGCTGCGCGACAAGATCGCCCGGACGGGTGCGACCTGCTGGCTGGTCAACACCGGCTGGACCGGCGGCGGCTATGGCGAGGGCAACCGGATGCCGATCCGGGCGACCCGGGCGCTGCTTGCCGCCGCGCTCGACGGCTCGCTGAACGGCGTCGAGTTCCGCGTGGATCGGACCTTCGGCTTCGAGGTTCCGGTCGCGGTGCCGGGCGTCGAGCCCAGCCTGCTCGACCCGCGCGCGACCTGGAGGGACGCCGCCGCCTATGACCGGCAGGCGGCCGAACTGGTCGCGATGTTCGCGAAGAACTTCACGCAGTACGAGCCGCATGTCGGCGACGACGTGAAGGCGGCCGCCCTGCGCGCGGCGTGACCGCGCACCCGGCCGATACGCCGATGCCGACCCCGCACCGCCGCGCCATGTGCGCGGCGGATTGCGTTCGCGGCCGGCCGCGGCGATGAGCGGGCGCTTCGCCATCGCCGCAGGCCATGCGCTGACCGCCGAGGCCGGGGCCGAGGTGCTGCGCGCCGGCGGCACCGCGGTCGATGCAGCCCTTGCCGCGGCCTTCACCGCCATGGTGGCCGAGCCGGTGCTGGCGGGCCTGATGGGCGGCGGCTTCCTGCTGGTCCGCCGCCCCTCGGGCGAGGTTCGGGTGCTCGATGCCTTCGTCCAGACGCCCCGGCGCAAGCGGCCGCTGGCCGAGCTGGCCCTGCGCGAGGTCGAGGCCGATTTCGGCGAAACCCGCCAGCGGTTCCTGATCGGCGCGGGCACCGTCGCGACCCCGGGCCTCGCCCCCGCGCTGGTCGAGGCGCACCGCGCCTTGGGCCGGATGCCGCTTGGCGATCTGGTCGCCCCCGCCATCCGCGCCGCGCGCGAGGGGGTGCGCGTGACCCCGTTCCAGGCGTCGCTCGGCCGGATCATCGCGCCGATCCTGACCGCGACGCCGGCAATCCGCGCGCTGATGTGCGACGGCGACACCCCGCTGACCGCCGGCGCCACCCTGCGCAACCCCGATTTCGCCGAGGTGCTCGACGCGCTGGCCCGCGAGGGGCCGCGCCTGATCCAGGAAGGCGAGGTCGCCGCCGCCCTGCTGGGCGTGATGGCCGAGGGCGGGCACCTGACGGCCGACGACCTGCGCCGCCACCGCGCCATCTGGCGCGCGCCGCTCGGCATCGCGCATGGCGCCGCCACGGTGGCGCTGAACCCGCCGCCCGCGCTGGGCGGCGCGCTGATCGCCTTCGCGCTGGGGCTGCTCGACCCCGCCGCGGCGATGCCCGATCTGGCCCGCGCCTTCGCCGCGACGGCGCGCGCGCGGCTCGAGGCCGGGCTCGACGACGACCCGGAGGCCGGCCCGGCG
>JAVVFE010000330.1:0-3721 GCA_032251175.1 Thermohalobaculum sp. | reverse complement strand
CTCCGATAACCAAACCGCCCGCATATCCCTTCATGCATTCAATTTTCAAAGAGCGAGGCGAAAAAACTCGACTGCACTGGATTACCCCAGTCCAATCGCTGCCCGGTCGCCTGTGTGCCGTCGGTCGTTCCCGCCGGCCCGGTGGATATAGGGGGAGACGCGGATTGAAGTCAACACCCCCAATTCATCGTCATGTCATTTTTCTCGCGACGCCTCGGCCCGGGCCAGCATCTTGATGATCCGCAGCAGCCGACCGAACGCCGCAACCATTGAGAATGCAAAGCCTTTCCAGCCCCCCGTGAGGTGCCTGCGGAACAGGTAGAACTTGAGAAAGACGGCCGGGAACTCGACGGCCAAGCGCAGAACCAGCCCAAGCCGCCGCCGGGGGCGGCCGGTATCCGCCGCGAAAGTCGAGTAGCGGTTCTCCTTATCGACGAGATGCGCCCAGGATATCAACGGGAAGTGGTGAATCGGGGCCTTCAACCGCCGGACAGCCACACCGGGCGCCAGGTCCACCCGGTCGAACAGCGGATGCGGCCGGTAGCGCCCCGCCGCGCGGTGATAGAATCGCACCACATCGTAGTCGGCGGCCAAGGGGCGCGGGTGCGCATCGCCGGGATAGACGGTCAGGATCCGCACCCGCCATGCCCCGGGCGCGGGCGGTCCGCTGGCAAACAGCGCCGCGATCTCGCCGGCCAGCGCGGGTGTCACCACCTCGTCGGCATCGACGTTCAGCACCCAGTCGTGGCGGCACAATCCCTCGGCGAAGGCTTTCTGCGGGCCATAGCCCTCCCAGTCGCGGTGATGAACCTCGGCCCCGGCCGCCCGGGCGATCGCGCATGTGGCGTCCCGGCTGCCGGAATCGACCAGCACGATCTGATCCGCCCAGGCCAGCGCCGCCAGCGTCGCGGGCAGCCGGGCCGCCTCGTCGCGCGCGATCAGGAAGGCCGAGACCGGCACCCTGCCTGCGCCCGGCTGCGCACGCCCCGCTGCCTTGCTCGGATCCGTCACCGCTGTCTCCCACCGCGCCCCTGCGCGTTGCCGCGGCGCATCATGCGGGGCAAAAGACCGCGCCCGCAAGCCCGCGCCGGCCCTCGCGGGGGGTTGAAGTTTCCGCGCCGCGCCGCCACAAGGCAGCCAAGCCGGCCATGGTCCGCCATAGGCGCCGGCGCTCCCGCCAGCGATTCCCGGATACGCCATCATGCTCAACACGACGCCGATCCCCGAACTCTATGTTTCGCCCGAGAGCGCGGCCAAGCTCAAGGTCGAGGCCGGGCGCCTGATCAGCCACGACCTCACCCATCGCCAGGTCTGCGACCTCGAACTGCTGATGAACGGCGGCTTCGCGCCGCTCAAGGGCTTCCTCGGCGAGGCCGACTACGACAGCGTGGTCGAGCACATGCGCCTGGCAGACGGCGCGCTCTGGCCCATCCCGGTCACGCTCGACGTGTCCGAGGATTTCGCCGCCAAGGTCGAGCCCGGCCAGGACATCGCGCTGCGCGACGCCGAGGGCGTGATCCTCGCCATCATGTCGGTCACCGACAAGTGGGTGCCGAACAAGGCGCGCGAGGCCGAAAAGGTGTTCGGCGCCGACGATCTGGCGCATCCGGCGGTCAATTACCTGCATCACACCGCCGGCAAGGTGTATCTGGGCGGCCCGGTGACCGGCCTGCAACAGCCGATCCACTACGACTTCAAGGGCCGGCGCGACACGCCCAACGAGCTGCGCGCCTATTTCCGCAAGATGGGCTGGCGCAAGGTGGTGGCGTTCCAGACCCGCAACCCGCTGCACCGGGCGCACCAGGAGCTGACCTTCCGTGCCGCGAAGGAGGCGCAGGCCAACCTGCTGATCCACCCCGTCGTCGGCATGACCAAGCCCGGCGATGTCGACCACTTCACCCGGGTGCGCTGCTACGAGGCGGTGCTCGACAAGTATCCGCCGGCGACGACGCATATGAGCCTGTTGAACCTCGCGATGCGCATGGCCGGCCCGCGCGAGGGCGTCTGGCACGGCATCATCCGCAAGAACCACGGCTGCACGCATTTCATCGTCGGCCGCGACCATGCCGGCCCGGGCAAGAACAGCCAGGGCAAGGACTTCTACGGCCCCTACGACGCGCAGGTGATGTTCCAGCAGTATCAGGCCGAGATCGGGATCGAGATGGTCCCCTTCAAGCAAATGGTCTTCGTGCAGGAGCGGGCGCAGTATTTCCCCGCCGACGAGGTCGAGCAGGGCATGACCGTGCTCGACATCTCGGGCACGGAATTGCGGCGCCGGCTGCGCGAGGGGCTCGAGATCCCCGACTGGTTCTCGTTCCCCGAGGTGGTGACCGAGCTGCGCCGCACCTCGCCGCCGCGCTCGCGCCAGGGCTTCACGGTGTTCTTCACCGGGCTGTCGGGATCGGGCAAATCCACCATCGCCAACGCGCTGATGGTCAAGCTGATGGAGATGGGCGGGCGCCCGGTGACGCTGCTCGACGGCGACGTGGTGCGCAAGCACCTGTCGTCGGAACTGGGCTTCTCCAAGGAGCACCGCGACATCAACATCAAGCGCATCGGCTATGTCGCCTCCGAGATCACCAAGAACGGCGGCATCGCGATCTGCGCGCCGATCGCGCCCTACACCGCGACGCGACGCGCGGTGCGCGAGATGATCGAAGCCTATGGCGCCTTCATCGAGGTGCATGTCGCCACCTCGGTCGAGGAATGCGAGCGGCGCGACCGCAAGGGGCTCTACAAGCTCGCGCGCGAGGGCAAGATCAAGGAGTTCACCGGCATTTCGGACCCCTACGAGGCGCCCGAGACACCCGAGGTGCACGTCGACACGGTCAGCGTGACGCCCGACGACTGCGCCCATCAGGTGATGCTGAAGCTCGAGAGCCTCGGCCTGTTCGGCTGACGCGGCCGCCCGGACCACCCGAAGGCCCCGGCGCCCCGCGCCGGGGCCTTTCGCGTGCGGCATGGCCGTGCGGGCGATACCCCCCGCGCGTGCCGGCGCCGCTCAGCCGCGCGCCAGCATCCTCCAGATCGCGGTGTGGCTCGACGGCTCGGCGCTGAGGCGCGCCGCATCGCCCTCCTCGACCACGCGCCCGGCCTCCAGCCAGATCACATGATCGGCGAGCCCGAGCACCGCGGGACGATGCGAGACGATCACGAAGGTCGCCCCGGGCAGCGCCCGGCGCAGCGCACGCAGCACGTCCGCCTCGGCGGCCGCGTCGAGCGCGTTGGTCGCCTCGTCCAGCACCACCAGCCGCGGATGACGCAGCAGCGCGCGGGCAAGCCGGATCCGCTGGCGCTCGCCGCCCGACAGGCGCTGCGCCTCGGCCCCGAGCGGGGTGTCGAGCCCGTGCGCCAGCCCCGCCAGCAGCGGCCCGGCCCCGACCGCCGCCAGCGCGCCCGCCATCGCCGCCGTGTCGGCCGGCCCGCCCTGCGCCCCCCAGGCGAGGTTCTCGCGCAGCGTTGCCTCGGTCAGGAACGGCTCCTGCCCGACATAGGCCAGCACCTCGGCGAGGCCCGCACGCTGCGCGGCGCCGGCGGGCTGGCCGTCGATCAGCACCGCGCCGCGGTCGGGCTCGATCAGCCCGGTCACCAGATCGCACAGCGTGGTCTTGCCCGCGCCCGAAAGCCCGGCCACCAGCGTCACGCGCCCGGCCGGAATCGTGCAGGTCACATCCGACAGGATCGCGCCGCCCGCGCCCTCGCCCGGCGCGCCGGTCGCCCC
>JAVVFE010000329.1:0-3723 GCA_032251175.1 Thermohalobaculum sp. | reverse complement strand
CCCGATTGACAAAGGCCGCCGCGACGTTTCGCGGCGGCCTTGCCTATGCACTCGCCAAGGTCGAGCGGCACACCGGCCGCCCGGTCGAGCTCAGTTCGTGGCAGCGGCGCTGGCCTGCGCTTGCGGCGCCGGTCGTGTTTGCGCGCCTCGTGTGGCAGCGACGCCTCCGGTGATCACCTGGAAACGCTCGCCCCGGTTGGCGCCCGCGCCGGGGCCGATGATGCCGAGTTCGGCCCCCACCGAGGCGAAGATCGCGATCGCCCGCTCGATCTGCGCGTCGGTGTGTGCGGCCGAGACCGAGACGCGCAGCAGCGACAGCGAATTCGGCGTCGCCGGCGGGATCGCGATGTTGGTGTAGACCCCCTCGTCGATCAGCCGGTTCCACAACCCCACCGCAATTTCGGGGGCCGGCAGCTTGACCGCGACAACCGGGCTCACCTCGGGCCCGGTCTCGAAGCCGAGATCCGACAGGCCGCGATAGAGCGCCGCGCAGTTCGACCACAGCCGGGCGCGCAGCTCGGGCCGCTCGGCCATGCGCTTGAATGCCGCGCGCGCGGTCGACACCGTGCCCGGGGTCATCGAGGCGGTGAACATGTAGGGCCGGCAGAACGACCGGATCCAGTCGAAGCCCTCGAGGTTCGAGACGCAATAGCCGCCGATCGTGCCGATGCTCTTCGAGAAGGTGCCGACCACGAAGTCGCAATCGGCCTCGACATGCGCGGCCTGGCACTGGCCGCGGCCGGACTCGCCCAGCACGCCCAGCGAATGCGCCTCGTCGACCATGAGATACACGCCGTCGCCCGCCTCGCGCTTGACGGCGGCGAATTCCGCGAGCGGCGCGGTGTCGCCCAGCATCGAGTAGATGCCCTCGACGATGATGATCTTGTCGCCGGGATGGCCTTCGAGGCGCTTGAGCTTCTTGGCCAGGTCCTCGGGGCTGTTGTGGCGGAAGCGGATCGTCTCGGCCTCGGCCATCTTGCAGCCGTCATAGATCGAGGCATGGCTGTCTGCGTCGATCAAGAGCACGTCGTCCTTGCCGCCGAGCGCGGTGATCATGCCGATATTGGCGACATAGCCGGTCGAGAACACGATGCAGTGGCGCTTGGCGTAGAAGCGCGCGATCTCGGACTCGAGCGCCTTGTGCCCGCCATAGCTGCCGTTGGCGATGCGCGAGCCGGTGGTGCCCGAGCCGAGCGCGCGGGTCGCGGCGGTCCCGGCGTCCAGCACCTCGGGGTCGAAGGTCAGGCCCAGATAGTTGTTGGTGCCGAACAGCATCATGGCGCGGCCTTCCAGCGTCGCCTCGGTCGGCGACCAGACGTTCTGGAATTCCAGCCTGCTGGGGTCGCGGCCCAGCGCGCGCAGCCGTCCGTAGGTGGTCTCGACCGCCCCGATCCTGTCCTTGATACCCATCGTCTCGTTCCTTCCCCCTCTGCGGGTCACGGCCCGGGGTTGTCCGTTGTCAACTCGATCTGCTCAGGTCCTGCACCGATGCTGCCAGATCCGCGACGGTCTTTACCTCGGCGATCCGGTCGAGCGGGATGTTGACGTCGAACTCGTCTTCGAGTTCCAGCACGAAATCCATGACGCTGACCGAGTCGAGCCCGGTATCGGCCACGATGTTCGTGCTGCCCGTCACGGTGATGTCCGCCTTCACCTTCTGGGCGAGAAGCGTCAGGATCCGTGCCTCGATCTCGTCCGTCGTCGCCATCCCAACCGTCATCCTGTCTGCGCACCCCGCCGATGGCATACCAACGTTCCCGCCCCCGGGCCTGTCCCCCGGCCGGGCGCCCGTTGTGTGCCCCCCGCGCCGGCGGCCCGGGAGACACCCCCGGCCGCACAACCGTTCGCTCGCGTGAGGCGGCGCGCCCACGTGAGGTCGCGCCCATACCGCACTGCGCAGTCGAAGTCCAGTTCACGCCGTTCCCTGCGGGACCCCGACGCTCGCGCCGGAGCCGTCCACCGATCCGGCGCCCGTCCAGTCGAAGCTGGTCACGCGGCTCTCGGCGATTGGAAGGTCGCGCAGGAAGTCGATCTCGGTCCAGGGCAGGCCCTCGATCGAGACGGTCCCGACCGCGCCAGCCTGCGCGATCTGGTCGATGATCGACAGATACCAGCGCGCGAGCGCCGCCTGATCGTCGAGCGCCTGGCGCATTGCCGCGGTGAACCTCTGCCCGCCGTCGCCAAGGAAGCGCAGCAGGCCGATCGACTCGCCATCGACCGGCGCCGTCAGTGTCTTGCCGATCGCCGACAGCCGCGTGCCGTCGCGCCGGATCTTCATGTCGTCGTCGTCGTATTGCGCCTTGCGGTCGATGGTGACCGAGATCGGCGCCTCGGCCTCGGCCAGCACGCGGGCGAGGATACGCGGATCCATGATCGTGTCGCCGTTCATCAGGAGCGTGTCCGACCCGATCCGCTCGCGCGCCATCCAGCACGACCCGATGTTGTCGGCGACGGCGAAGAACGGGTTGAACAGACATTCCGGCAGGTTCGCGAGGTTCATCGTTCGCACCGCCGTCTCGACCATGCCGGCGCCAAAACCGGTCACGATCGTGACGTCCTCGATTCCGACCGCGGCCAGCGCCCGAAGTTGCCAATACAGCACCGGCTGCCCACCAACCCTGACGAGACATTTGGGGCGCGTATCGGTCAACGGCGCAAGACGCCTCCCCTGCCCCGCGCTCAAAATCACCGCATTTGTCATAGAGACAACGATCTCCCAGCCCTTTTGCGACAGAGTAATTACAATCGGGTTTGGCTCAAGTCACAAACCCCGCGAGCAAAGTCACAAAACCCGGTGGTTTCTTTCGTGTTCTGACATGAATGACAGAGTTCGCGTGATCCGGTCGCCTGGCAGCGCGTCGGAGGCCGTTGATCAGAGCCACTCATGTTCGCGATACCACGCCACGGTCTCGCGAAATCCCTCGGGCAGCGCGATGGCAGGGTGCCAGGTGGCGGCGGGCGGCTGCGCCTGTGGCGACGAACTCCAGTCGGAATGGAGCACCTCGCCCAGCTTGGCGCTCGACAGCATCACGGCCTGCCCGCCAAGCGCCGCCGCCGCATCGCCGGCCCGGGCAACGAGGGCGAGGACGATGGCCGGCACGCGGACCGGATGCGGCCGCCGCCCCAATGCGCGCGCCGCCTCGGCCGCGATCTCGGACCAGGCATAGCCCGCACGGCGCGCGTCGCTGAGCTCGTGCGTCGCGCCCGCCGGAACCGCGCCTGCAATTGCTGCGACCGCCGCGGCGACATCGGCGGCGTGGATCAGGCAGACCCGCGCCTGCGGGCCGCCCGGGACCGGCTGCACCGGCAGGCGCGCTGCGCGAAAGACCGCCAGGGTCTCGCGATCTCCCGGGCCGTAGACCGCGGCCGGGCGCAGGATGGTATAACCGCCTCCGGCACCGGCAATCCCGGCCAGCCGCGTCTCGCCCGCGCGCTTCGAGGTGGCATAGGGCGAAAGTTCGGGCGCGCGCGCCGCCAGCGACGAGACCAGCACCATATGGGCCTGCGGCGCCCGCCGCTGCCAGGCCTGCGCCAGCCGCGCGGTGCCGTCCGCGTTTGCGGCCATGAAGCCCGCCGCATCGCGCGCCTTGACCGCACCGGCCAGATGGATGACGGCCTGCGCGCCCTGCACCAGACGCTCGAGCGCGGCGGCATCGGCCAGGTCGCCCGCCACCACCTCGACCGCCGGGCCGGGCACCGCGACCTGCGGATACCGGCGCGCGA
>JAVVFE010000328.1:0-3731 GCA_032251175.1 Thermohalobaculum sp. | reverse complement strand
AGGGCGCCGGCACCGGGCGGTGCATGGCGTCGGAGGGAGCCGGGACGCCCCTTCGCGCACGGCCCGACAGGGCTGCGCGCGGCGGGCGGCCGGCCCTCGATGGGCCGGGCGGGCGCGCCTTGGGCGCAGCTTGGGTGCAGCAGGCCGGCGCGGCTCGGGCGCGATGGTCGGTTCAGCCGGCCTTGGGCCAGGGCGCCCAGGGGAAGGGCTTGTCGTCGGCCGCGGCGGACTGGAAGCGGCTGACCTGCTCGAGCCAGCGCCCCAGCGAGCGGCCGAAATCCGCGAGGAAGGCGTTGGGCGCCCCCGCGATCATCAGCGACAGGAACTGGATCAGCGCGATCAGCGCGATCAGGCCCTGCACGAGATACATGGCCACGACGAAGAACAGCATGAAGGCGCCGCGGATCCAGACCGGCTTGCGATCGCGTGTCGGTGCCGCCTGCGAGGGTTCTGCCGCGCCGCCGCGGGGGGTCTCGTCGTAATCATCGTCGTAGGTGCGGGACATGACTGCGCTCCATCTTCGGTTGCGGGGGCGGCGGGCTTGCCACCCGCAGATGTGGTTTCCTGGGCATCGGTTCAATGGGCGCCCCGCCTGGTGCGGGGGTGCCGGAAGGCTCCCATCATGCCCGATATCGACAGGGGACGACAGCCGCCGCCTCGGGGCGTAACCTGCGCGTGGGGGGCACGTCACGGAGAATCGCATGGCACTGGACGTCATTGGCGCGGGCTTCGGCCGCACGGGCACGGAGTCGATGAAACAGGCACTGGAGCATCTGGGGTTCCGGCGCTGCCATCACATGCACGAGGTGCTGGCCGACGAGGCGCAGATCGCGGCATGGCGGGCGATCGCGGCGGGCGGCCCACCCGACTGGCCACGCGTGTTCGAGGGGTTCCGGGCCGCGGTCGACTGGCCCTCGGCCTTCTTCTGGCGCGACCTGGCGGCGGCATATCCGCAGGCGAAGGTGATCCTGACCGTTCGCAGCGCCGAGAGCTGGTATCGCAGCTTCTCGAGCACCATCCTCGCCTATCTCAAGCGCGCGCGCGAGACCGGAGATGTCGACAGCGTCGGCTACCGGCTGATCGCCGACCGGGTGTTCGGGGGCCGGGCGGGCGACCCGGAGCACGCGATGGCGGTGTTCGAGCGCAACACGCGCGCGGTGATCGAGGCGATCCCGCCCGAGCGGCTGCTGGTCTACACTCTGGGCGAGGGGTGGGAGCCGCTGTGCCGCTTCCTCGGTTGCGAGGTCCCGGCCGAGCCCTATCCGCGCAGCAACGCGACCGCCGAGTTCCGCAGCCGGCATCTGAGCGCCGGGGCGGAGGCCGGGCCGAGCGGCTGAGCCTTTGCGTCGGGCCGCGTGGCGGGGCATGATCGCACCGTGAGCGGCTGCGGGAGTGACGCATGAAGGTGCAGGGCAGGCATTACCGGCCGATCTGGCTGGACGACGACGGCTGGCGGGTGCGGATCATCGACCAGACCCGGCTGCCCTTCGCCTTCGAGGTCGCGGTGCTGGCGACCTCGGACGCCGCCGCCCGCGCGATCCGCGAGATGTTGGTGCGCGGCGCGCCGCTGATCGGTGTGACCGCGGCCTATGGCATGGCGCTGGCGATGCGCGAGGATCCATCCGATCCGGGGCTTGCGCGGGCCTATGAGTTGTTGATCCGCACGCGCCCGACCGCGATCAACCTGCGCTGGGCGCTCGACGACATGCGGCTGCGGCTGCGCGGGCTGGCGCCGGACGGGCGCGAGGCGGCGGCCTATGCCCGCGCCGCCGAGTTGGCCGACGAGGATGTCGAGATCAACCGGCTGATCGGGCGCCACGGCCTGGGGCTGATCGAGGCGGTCGCGGCCACCCGGGAAGGCCCGGTCAACGTCCTCACCCACTGCAATGCCGGCTGGCTTGCAACCTGCGACTGGGGCACGGCGACCTCGGCCGTCTACCAGGCGCACGACGCGGGGCTGCCGGTGCATGTCTGGGTGGACGAGACGCGACCCCGCAACCAGGGCGGGCACCTGACGGCGTGGGAGCTGCACAATCACGGCGTGCCGCACACCGTGGTCGTGGACAATGCGGGCGGCCATCTGATGCAGCACGGCGCTGTCGATCTGTGCTTCGTCGGCACCGACCGGGTGACCGCGACGGGCGATGTCTGCAACAAGATCGGGACGTATCTCAAGGCGCTGGCGGCGCGCGACAACAGCGTGCCGTTCTATGTCTGCCTGCCGTCGCCCACCATCGACTGGACGGTGCGCGACGGCGTGGCCGAGATCCCGATCGAGGAGCGCGCGGCCGCCGAGGTCACGCATGTCACGGGCCTGACCGAGGATGGCGCGGTGATCCGCACCCGCGTCGTCTCGCCCGGCAGCCATGCCGCCAATCCGGCCTTCGACGTGACCCCGGGCCGGCTGGTGACGGGGCTGGTGACCGAGCGCGGTGTGACCGCAGCGACCGAGGCGGGGCTGAGGTGCCTGTTCCCGGAACGCGCCGCCTGAGCCCGCCCGGGCCGTGACCGGCCCCGAACCGCCCCCCGAAGGGCGCGAAGTGTGGATTTGCCGCGAGACGCGCGAAGTGTGGATTTGCCGCGAGACGCGGCTGGCCCGCCCGCCTATATTGTGTTGAAGCCGAGAGCGGAGAGCCCCAGCCGTGGACCGAGACCTGAAGAACCCCGCCGCGCGCCACCCCGAAAAGGCGCACCGGGCGGACAATGCGAGCCCCCGCAAGCCCGCCTGGATCCGCGTCAAGGCGCCGACCAGCGAGGGCTATCGCGAGACCCACCGCATCATGCGCGAGCACAAGCTGGTGACGGTCTGCGAGGAGGCGGGCTGCCCGAATGTGGGCGAGTGCTGGGCGCAGGGTCACGCGACCATGATGATCATGGGCGAGATCTGCACCCGCGGCTGCACCTTCTGCAACGTCGCGACCGGGCGGCCCGAGGCGCTCGACCCGTTCGAGCCCGTGCGCGTGGCGGATGCGGTGGGCAAGCTGGGGCTTGCGCATGTCGTCATCACCTCGGTCGACCGCGACGATCTGGAAGACGGTGGCGCCGCGCACATCGCCCAGACCATCCGCGCCGTGCGCCGGCGCAACCCCGAGACCACCATCGAGGTGCTGGTGCCCGATTTCCTGCGCTGCCCGCCGTCGGCGCTGGAGGCGGTGGTCGAGGCCCGGCCCGACGTGTTCAACCACAACCTCGAGACCGTGCCCGGGCTCTACCCCGAGGTCCGGCCGGGCGCGCGCTATTTCCACTCGCTGCGCCTGTTGCAGCGGGTCAAGGAGATCGAACCCCTGATGTTCACCAAGTCGGGCATCATGGTGGGGCTGGGCGAGGACCGGCAGGCGGTGTTGCAGGTGATGGACGACATGCGCGCGGCCGGGGTCGATTTCCTGACCATCGGCCAGTATCTGCAACCCACCCCCAAGCATCACGCGGTGGCGCGGTTCGTGACGCCCGAGGAGTTCGAGGGCTACGAGAAGGCGGCCTACGCCAAGGGCTTCCTGATGGTGTCGGCGACCCCGCTCACGCGGTCGAGCTATCACGCCGGCGACGATTTCGCCCGGCTCAGGGCGGCGCGGCAGGGGCGGCAGGCGCAGGGCTGAGGCGCAGGCGCACGGGTTTCGCGAGGCAGCCCGGCCAGGGCGGTATCCGGACGAAGGGAATCGGCGGCGCGCGGTCTCGCGGGTGTGGACAGGGCCTTGCTTTCACGCGTGAAATAGCGGCTATCACATTGATTT
>JAVVFE010000327.1:0-3754 GCA_032251175.1 Thermohalobaculum sp. | reverse complement strand
AGCGTCCGCGCCAGCGTCCGCGCCCGCATCGGCGCCTGCGTCACCGCCGGCATCCGCGCCAGCGTCGCCGCCGGCATCCGCGCCAGCGTCCGCGCCCGCATCGGCGCCAGCGTCACCGCCGGCATCGGCGCCAGCGTCACCGCCGGCATCGGCCCCGGCATCACCGCCGGCGCCACCGTCCGCCTGCGCGAGGATGATCGGCGGCGCCGCGTCGTCCATCACGGCGGGCTGCGCGCCGAAGCCGCCCGAGAAGGTCGGATCGGTCACAAGCGGGAACGCGCCGGCCCCCGCCGTGCCGATCAGGAGCCCGATCGCACTGGTGGCGGCCATGAGCTGCATGCGTGATTTGCTCGATCGCATTTTGATGTCTCCAATCTGTCGCGTCATCTTCTGCTGTCCCTTCGCGGTCACTGACCCGGGATGCATGCCTGCGCCGCGCATCGAGCGCCGACGGCAAGCATCGAGTAAGACCGTGGCGAGCGATAAAAATTCCTGATTCTACAAAAAATCCATTATTTTGAATTTATTGAGGGAGTAACAATGGGATATCCGGTAGTATTTAGTTATATGGTGAACAATGCCATTGCTATAAATTGACATTAAGCGTGATAAAGATGAGTATACAGAGGCTATTCAAACGCGCGAACGCCCTCCGGGGAGGATGTCTCCCCGGAGGGGGCATGGCGCGCATGGAGCACCCGGCTGTGTCGCGCGGTCCGCGGATCGCGGTCACTGCGTCGGCGGCGGCGCCGTGGTGCTCCGGGTGGTATCCTGCAATCGCTGCTCGGCAGCCTGGCGTGCCGCGTTCTCCTCGGCTTCGAGGCGCTGGTCCTCGAGCGAGGCGAAAGCCGGTGCGCGCTCGAGTTCCGCAACCCCGACATCGAGCGTGATCGATGTCTCGCCCAGGGGGGTCGTGATCAGGTGCGCGCGGGCGATGTCGACGCCGACCAGCTTCTCGCCGAAGCCGAGAAAGCCGCCAATCGAAACCAGGATGCCGCCGATCTGGTTCTGATCGTTCAGCAGCACGTCCTTCACCTTGCCGATGTCTGCACCATCGGGGCCGGTCACGTTGGCGCCCATCAGGTCGGAGATCGCGAAGGTCCCTTCCTCCTGGGCGACAATCTGGCCGTCGAACGGAACCGGCTGCTCGCTCGCCGCGGTGGACTCGGCATCGGCGGCCAGCCCGGCCGTGCCGGTATCCGTCACTCCGGTATCCGTCTCTCCGGTGTCCGTCTCGGCGGGCGCCTGCACCGCGTCGCCACCCTTGGGCACGCCGGTCGCCGGGCTGGTCGTCTGGCCCGTGCCCTCGGTCGCCGGGAGAGTATCTGGCACGGTGGCCGGCTGCTGCTGTTGCTGCGCGGCCGCGGGCAGCGCCAGCGCCAGCGCGATCGCAGTTGCACCGGCGAGGCAGGCGGCCCGCACGGCGGGGGCGCGGTCCTGCGCCCGCAGCAGGAGCGGGCTCGACGCGTGCGCGACGTTCTGAGTGTTCATCTTCGCCTCCTTCGACTGGGCGGCGGTCGCGGCGGAAGCCGCTCGCAACGGCCGCTCCACGGGGCCTTGCCTCAGGTCGCCCCTGGGCATGACCTCCACCAGCCAAGACCGGAAAACCCCGCCGGCTATTCCACCGACCCGCCCACGGCAGGTCCGAATGGCGCGTCACGCAAAAAATCTGCGCAGCACTGGAATAGGATCGCGCGTTTCGCGGTCTTCGAAGCGAGAAGCTGATGACTGAGTGGTCCGCGCCCGGTTTCGGGTGCGGGCGCGCGGGTGTGGGCCATTGAATGGCATCGGAGGCGGACGTCGAGGATGGCGCGGTCTTGAGCGGCACGAGCAGGAAACAGGCTGAGCGGACGCGGCGCGGCACGGGTGCTGCGCCGGCGTGCGCGGGCGCAGACCCGTTCGACCAGTGGCTGGCTCGCGAGCTTGCGGCGCTCCATGCCGACGACGCGACACGACCGCTGCCGGACGAGATGTCCGAACTCGCCGCCCGGCTCGAGGCGCGGCTGAAAGCCCTCAGGGCGCGCCGAGGCGAGGCGCCACTGGAATGACACCGGAGCCGCGCACCCCGCACCTCATCCGCGAAGCGAGGAGATCACACCAATGACCGGCACCGACGACCGCATCATCGCCCATTTGCCGACGCTCAGGCGCTATGCCCGCTGTCTGACAGGCTCGCAGGAGCGTGGAGACCGCTATGTTCGGGCGTGCCTCGAGGCGATCCTGGCCGAGCCCTCGATGATCGACGAAGAAGCGGGCCTGCGCCTTGGGCTGTTTCGCGCCTTCCACGACCTTATGGTCGGCCTCCCGGTGCAGTTCGACGCGGATGTGGCGCCCTCGCCCGGCGGCCGTGACAAGCTCGATCGCCATATCCGTGCGCTGCCCGAGGTCGAGCGGGACGTGCTTCTGCTGCGGTCGCTGTGCGATTTCTCGCTCGACGAGGTCGGCGCGATCCTGCGCCTGCCGGCCGGTCAGGCGCGCGGCCTGCTTGAACGGGCGCAGCACGACCTGCGGGCCCAGACCACGACCCGCGTGCTGATCATCGAGGACGAGCCGGTGATCGCCTTCGACCTTGCCG
This sequence comes from Thermohalobaculum sp., assembly GCA_032251175.1. GTDB lineage: Bacteria > Pseudomonadota > Alphaproteobacteria > Rhodobacterales > Rhodobacteraceae > Thermohalobaculum. The sequence goes on along the minus strand of JAVVFE010000327.1, from coordinate 1,179 downwards.
GCATCGTCAGCGAGATGGGCCATTACGTCATCGGCATTGCCGACACGCGGGAACGGGCCGTGTCGCTGGCGCGCACCGCGAATCCGGGGATCGTGCTGGCCGACATCCAGCTCAGGGACGGCAGTTCGGGGATCGATGCCGCGGACGAGATCGGCCGATTTGCCGATCTGCCGGTGATCTTCATCACCGCCTATCCGGAACGGCTGCTGACCGGCACCCGGGGCGAGCCGACATACCTGATCACCAAGCCGTTCGACCCCGAGGCGCTGCAGGTCACGATCAGCCAGGCCCTGTTGCTCCATCCCGCGACGCCCGTGGCCGCGGCAGGCTAGAACTGCGGCGCCCGAGGGGCTGCGAGGCGGAGGGTTCATGGCGCTCGGATCGAAACTGCGTGGCGCGATCGAGACGCTTTCCGGGCGGCTCGCGCTGGTGTTCGCGGTGCTGGTGCTGCCGCCGACCGTCATGAGCCTCTGGCTCGCCTGGGATTCGTATGTCGAGCAGAGCGCGCGCGCCAAGCTGCAGGTCCGCCAGTTCGCCACCCTGACCGCAACCTACGAGAGCAAGTTCTTCGACGACACCCGCAAGATCCTTCAGGAGGTCGGCAACGAGCCTGATTTGCGGCAGGGCGCGGTCGCCTGCGAGGGCCTGCTGTTGGAGACGGTCGAGCGCATCCCGGAGTTCGAGTCGGCGGGCTATTTCGCGCCCGACGGGCGTCTGCTCTGCGGGTCGGACGACGCCATCGGCAGCGCCGCCAACCGTGCTTGGCTGCAGCAGATCCGGCGCTACCGCAGCTTCACGATCAGCGACTATACGGTGGCGCCGAATTCGCGATATCCGATCATCGTGGCGGCGCAGGCGATCTATGGCCGCGAGGGCGAACTGCAGGGGGTTCTGGCGGCGTCGATCCGGCTCTACTGGCTCTCGGCCTTCATCCGCGAGATCAGCCTGCCGGCCGAGAGCGTGTTCTTCCTGGTCGACAGCAACGGCAACATCCTTGCCGACCGCGCCGTGGTGCTCGCCCAGACCGCCATGGCCCTGCCGGGTGCCCCCCAGGGCGAGGTGCCGGCGCTCGGCACCCTCGCAGCGATGGTCGGCGGCGAGGCGGCGTCCGAAGTGCTGGGCAAGGGGCAGACCGATTTTCAGGCGGTGGGGCACGACGGCGTCTCGCGGGTGTTCTCG
>JAVVFE010000326.1:0-3757 GCA_032251175.1 Thermohalobaculum sp. | reverse complement strand
CCGGCAAGCCGGCTGGCGATGACGTATTCCCGGGGCGCCTGTTCGATCACGCTCGCCCGGGTCAGGCGCACGAAATGCGGCAGGTAGACGATGGCGATGGCAAGCATCGCGTTGATCAGCGCCGGGCCGAGGATGGCGACGAGGCCCAGCGCCAGAAGCAGGCTGGGGAAGGCGAGGACGACGTCCATGACCCGCATGATCGCGGTCTCGACGAAGCCGCGGTAGTAGCCGGCGACAAGGCCCAGCACCGTGCCGGCGGTGATCGACATGATCACGACGACCGCGCCGATGAACAGCGAGTAGCGCGCGCCGTGGATGATGCGCGAGAGCAGGTCGCGGCCAACCGCGTCGGTGCCCAGCAGATGCGGCCAGACCCCGCCCTCCTGCCAGACCGGGGGGATCAGCAGCAGGTCGCGCTGCTGATGCGCCGGGTCGAAGGGCGCGACGACATCGGCGAAGATCGCGAGGAAGAACAGCAGGCCGAGGAAGCGCAGGCCCCAGACCGCGCCCCGGTTCTCGCGCAGATAGCGCCAGAACTCCCAGATCGCGAAGCGCAGCGTGCCGGGGGCGAGGGTGGTGGCCGTCATCACTTGGTCTCCGAATGCCGGATGCGCGGGTTCACCAACCCATAGGTCAGATCGACGACGAGGTTCACGACCATCACGATCAGCGCGATCATCAGCAACCCGCCCTGGACCGAGGGGTAGTCGCGCCGGAAGATCGAGTCGATCATCCACTTTCCGACCCCCGGCCAGGCGAAGATCGTCTCGGTCAGGATCGCGCCCGCGAGCAGCACGCCGACCTGCAATCCGATCACGGTGATGACCGTGATGAGGGCGTTTCTGAGCGCGTGCACCATGACGATGCGCCAGGGCGAAAGGCCCTTGGCGCGCGCGGTGCGGATATAGTCCTCGCCCAGCACCTCGAGCATCGCCGAGCGCGTCTGGCGCGCGATCACCGCCATCGGGATGGTGCCGAGCACGATCGTCGGCAGCACGAGATGGTGCAGCGCCGACCAGAACGCGTCGATGTCGTCAGCCAGCAGCGTGTCGATCAGCATGAAGCCGGTCACCGGCTCGATGAAATAGACGAGCGAGATGCGCCCCGATACCGGCGTGATGCCGAGCCAGCCCGAGCACAGGATGATGAGCAGAAGGCCCCACCAGAAGATCGGCATCGAATAGCCGGTGAGCGAGGCGCCCATCAGCGAGTGGTCGAAGATCGAGCCGCGCCGCACGGCAGCGATGACGCCCGCCGGCAGGCCGGCGAGGATGGCGAAGATCATCGCGAACACCGAAAGCTCGATGGTCGCCGGGAAGCGGCCGAGGAACTCGGCCATCACCGAGGCCTTGGTGGTGAAGGAAGTGCCGAGGTCGCCCTGCACGACGCCCGCGAGGTAGTCGAGATACTGGATCGGCAGCGGCCGGTCGAAGCCGAACTGGGCCTGCAACTGGGCATACCGCTCGGGGCTCACGCCGCGCTCGCCCGCCAGCAGCAGGATCGGGTCGCCCGGCAGCAGGCGGATGAAGGCAAAGGCCGCGATCGTGACGCCGATGAAGGTCGGGACCACGACCATGATCTTGCGCGCAAGGAACTTGAGCACCGCTGGCTCCTTTCAGGGGCCGCCCGGCAGGAAGAGGGGCGGAGCGGCAGGCCGCTCCGCCGGGTGTCGGGGGTTACTGAGCCAGATCGACCGCGTAGAAGTCGTGCTTGCCGAGCGGATGGACCTTGTAGCCGGTCACTTCCTTGCGGATCGGCATGAACACCACCGAATGGGCGATGGTGGCCCAGGGCGCCTGTTCCTTGAAGACCACCTGCGCCTGCTCGTAGAGCGCGGCACGCTCGGCCTGAGTCTTGCCGACCTTGGCCTTCTGGATCAGGTCCTCGAACGGCTGGTGGCACCACTGCGCCCGGTTGGCACCGCCGACCGCGTCGCAGCCCAGCAGCACGGCGAGGAAGTTGTCCGGGTCGCCGTTGTCGCCGGTCCAGCCCAGCAGCACGGCGCCGTTGCGATCCTTGGCCTTCGAGCGTTCGAGATACTCGCCCCACTCGTAGGTCACGATCTCGGCCTTCACGCCGACCGCGGCCCAGTCGGCCTGGATCAGTTCGGCCATGCGGCGCGCGTTCGGGTTGTAGGGCCGCTGGACGGGCATCGCCCAGACCGAGGTCTCGAGCTTGGTGATACCGGCCTCGGCGAGCAGCTTCTTCGCCGCCTCGGGGTCGTAGGCGTCGTCGGTCACCGCCTCGTTGTAGCTCCACATGGTCGGCGGAAGCGGGTTCTTGGCAACGCGGCCCGCGCCCTGGAACACCGCCGAGATGATCGACTCCTTGTTGATCGCCATGTTCAGCGCCTTGCGCACGCGCGGGTCGTCGAACGGCTTCATCTGCGTGTTGTAGGCGAGGTAGCCGACGTTCAGCCCCTCCTGCTCGAGCACGCTCAGCGCCGGATCGGCGCGCATCGCGTCGAGATCGGCGGCGTTGGGATAGGCCATCACATGGCACTCGCCGGCCTTGAGCTTCTGGTAGCGGACCGAGGCGTCGGGCGTGATCGCGAAGATCAGGTTGTCGATCTTCGAGGCGCCCTTCCAGTAGTCGGCGTTCTTCTTGTAGCGGATGACCGCGTCCTTCTGGTAGGTCACGAACGAGAACGGCCCGGTGCCGATCGGCTCCTGGTCGAACTTTTCGGGCGTGCCGGCGTCGAGCATCTTCTGCGCGTATTCCGCCGAATGGATCGACGCGAAGTCCATGCCCAGATTGGCAATGAACGGCGCCTCGGGCCGGGTGAGGTGGAAGGCGACGGTGTGATCGTCGATCCGCTCGATCGACTTGATCAGGTCGGGCATCGACATGCCGTCATAGTATTCGTAGCTGCCGCCCGAGACCGCGTTGTAGGGGTGGTCCTTGTTCCCTTGGCGCTCGAACGAGAAGATCACGTCGTCCGCGTTGAAATCGCGGCTCGGCGTGAAGCTGGCGTTGGAATGGAACTTGACGCCCTTGCGCAGGTTGAATGTGAAGGTCATCCCGTCGGCCGAAACCTCCCAGCTTTCGGCCAGGCCCGGCTCGACCTCGGTCGTGCCGGTGACGAACTCGACGAGGCGGTTGAACACCGGCACCGACGAGGCGTCGAAGGTGGTGCCGGCGGTGTAGAGCGCGGGCGTGAAGCCCTCGGGGCTTCCCTCCGAGCAATAGATGAGGTTCGTCGCAGCCTGCGCCGGCGCGGCGAACGCCACCGCGAGCGCGGCCGCGGCCGCTAGGGTTTTCAGGTGCATTTTGGCATCCCCTGTCGTCTCTGATTGTGTCCGTTCGTTCCGGATTTTCTGGCAGCACGAACCGACCATGGCGGGCCGGCGAAGGCAAGCCTCGGCGACCATCTGGCGACGATAGCACCAATTCCGTCCGCCGATCCATATGCCGCGCGGCGCTCCCGGCCCGGCGGGTGCCGGGGCGCGCGTGCGGCGGTCAGGCGGTGCCGGACAGGCGTGCCGCGGTCCGGGCGTGCGGCGCCGGGCTGGTTCCTGACGACGGCGGCGGGTTACGGGTGCTGCGTCTCCCCTTCGAGCAACCGCCTGAGCGCGGCCAGCGTGCGGGCGCTTATGTGGTGCTCGATGCCTTCGGCGTCGATCTCGGCGGTTTCGGCATCGACGCCCAGTTTCACCAGCGCGTCGCGCACGATGCGGTGGCGGGCGCGGGCGTCCTCGGCCAGCGCGCGGCCTTCGGGGGTGAGGAAGATCGAGCGGTACCGCTGACGGGTCACCAG
>JAVVFE010000325.1:0-3758 GCA_032251175.1 Thermohalobaculum sp. | reverse complement strand
GCGCGCAGGGGCGCGCGAAGGGCTAACGGGTGTCGCGCGCAGGGGCGCGCGAAGGCACGGCGCGCGCGAGGCTTGAACGCGCCCGCCGCTACACCACCTGTTGAGGTATGGCGCGGGGGGCCTCTCTGCTGCTAGAACCGCGCGAGACATCTTGCCCAATGGGCACATTCCCAACCGGAGGACACGCGAGAGCAATGCCTTTCAACAGCAATTCGGGCGGCGGTGGCGGTCCCTGGGGTGGCGGGGGCGGCAAGAATGGCGGCGGCCGCAACCCGTGGGGCGGCGGAGGTGGCGGCGGCGGCGGTGGAGGGGGGCAGGGCCCCGACCTCGACGACCTGCTGCGCAAGGGCCGCGACCAGCTCAAGGTCGTGCTCGGCGGGCGCGGCGGCCGCGGCGGGCGTGGCGGCGGCGGCTTCGGCGGCGGCCGCGGTCCCAGCCCCGCGGTGCAGAAGGCGATTCCCTACATCGTCCCGGTGGTGCTGGTCGCGGGCTGGGCGTTCCAGTCGTTCTACCGCGTCGATACTGGCGAGCAGTCGGTCGAGCTGTTCCTGGGCGAATTCAGCCAGATCGGGACCGAGGGCCTCAACTTCGCGCCGTGGCCGGTGGTGACTTACGAGGTCATCCCGGTGGCGCGCGAGAACACCATCGACATCGGCATCGCCGGCCAGGGCCGGCGCGACGACCAGGGCCTGATGCTGACCGGCGACGAGAACGTGGTCGACATCGACTTCTCGGTGGTCTGGAACATCACCCGCCCCGACGAATTCCTGTTCAACATCGCCGACCCGATGCAGACCATCCGCGCCGTGTCCGAATCGGCGATGCGCGAGATCATCGGCCGCTCGGAGCTCAAGCCGATCCTCAGCCGCGAGCGCGCGGCGATCTCGGCCGAGTTGCAGGAGCTGATCCAGTCCACGCTCGACAGCTATCAGTCGGGCGTGAACATCGTGCGCGTGAACTTCGACCGCGCCGACCCGCCGGGCGAGGTGATCGAGGCGTTCCGCGACGTGCAGGCCGCCTCGCAGGACCGCCAGACCGAGGAGCGCCGCGCCGAGGCCTATGCCAACCAGACGCTGGCCGCCGCGCGCGGCGAGGCGGCGCAGATCAACCAGCAGGCCGAAGGCTATGCTGCCCGCGTGGTCAACGAGGCCAAGGGCGAGGCGGCGCGCTTCAACTCGATCTACGAAGAATACGCCAACGCGCCCGTGGTGACGCGCAAGCGGCTCTATCTCGAGACCATCGAGCGCGTGCTCGGCGATGTCGACAAGATCATCATCGACGAGGGCGTGGGCGGGGCGCAGGGCGTGATGCCCTATCTGCCGCTGAACGAACTGCGCAAGGGGGGGACCAACTGATGCGGCTCATTCCGGTCATCGTGGTCGTCCTCGCCGTGACGGTGTTCGCGGCGCTGTCGTCCATCTACATCGTCGACGAGCGCAAGCAGGCGATCGTGCTCCAGTTCGGCGAGGTCAAGGCGATCAAGACCGAGCCCGGCATCGGCTTCAAGGTGCCGCTGATCCAGGAGGTGGTGTTCTACGAGGGCCGCATCCTGCCGCTCGACACCTCGCCGCTCGAGGTCACGCCGGCCGACGAGCGCCGCCTCGTGGTCGACGCCTTCGCCCGCTGGCGCATCACCGACGTGGTGCGCTTCCGCCAGGCGGTGCAGACCGAGCTTGCCGCGCTCCAGCGGCTCGAGCGGATCCTCAACGCCTCGCTGCGCGAGGTGCTGGGCACCGTGACCTCGGACCAGATCATCTCGGCCGAGCGCACCACGCTGATGCAGCGCATCGCCGAGGACGCCCGCGCCGACGCGCGCGAACTGGGGGTCGAGATCATCGACGTGCGCATCCGCCGCGCCGACCTGCCGAACGAGAACCTGCGCGCCACCTACGACCGCATGAACGCCGAACGCCAGCGCGAGGCGGCCGACGAGCGTGCCCGCGGCAAGGAAGCCGCACAGCGCATCCGTGCCGAGGCCGACCGCCAGGCGGTCGAACTGGTGTCGGTGGCCAACCGCGACGCCGACATCATCCGCGGCCGCGCGGATGCCGAGCGCAACAAGATCTTCGCCGAAGCCTTCGGCCGCGATCAGGAGTTCTTCGCGTTCTACCGCTCGATGGCGGCCTACGAGAAATCCCTGACCGGCGAGAATTCGAGCATGGTGATCTCGCCGGACAGCGAGTTCTTCGACTATTTCAACGCGCATCAGGGCAGACCGACGCCCTGAGGCTGACGGAACCGGGCAGGGCGCGGGTGGAGGTGTGAGATGGACATGCTCGCCGCCCTCGCCCTCGTCCTGGTGATCGAGGGGCTGGCGCTCGCGATCTTCGCGGGCGCGCTGCCCGAGCTTCTGGCGGCGGCGCGCGCCACCACCGAGGGCACGCGCCGCTGGTTCGGGATCGCGATGATCGTGCTGGGCGCACTCGGCTATCTCGCGATCCGCGGCTGACACCGGCCAGGCGCACCGCCGGGCGCCGCTGCGCGAAGGGGCTGACAACGCGGCCGCGCCGCGCGAGGATGGGGACGGACTGCCGGGCGCCCGCGTCGCCCGCAACGAGGAGAGAGGCCGAGACATGCTGCACCACAGATTTCGGGCGCTGCCGGGCGGGGCGATCGCCGCGGCGGTCCTGCTCACCGCCGCGCTGCTGGCGCAGGCCCCGGCCGGCGCGCAGTCCCGCGCGCCCGAGACCTTCGCCGACCTCGCCGAAAAGCTCACTCCGGCGGTGGTCAACATCTCGACCTCGCAGACCGTGCAGCAGCCGGACCGCCAGATCCCCGGCATCCCGCCCGGCACGCTGCCCGAGGATTTCCAGGACCTGTTCCGCGACTTCTTCGAGCGCGGCCTGCCGCAGGGCCCGCGCGAGGTGCAGTCGCTGGGCTCGGGCTTCGTGGTCTCGGCCGAGGGTTTCGTTGTCACCAACAACCACGTCATCGAGGACGCCGACGCGATCACCGTGAACTTCGCCAACGGCACCTCGCTGCCGGCCAAGCTGATCGGCACCGACACCAAGACCGACATCGCGCTGCTGAAGGTCGAGCCGACCGCGCCGCTGTCCTTCGTCACCTTCGGCGACTCGGACGCGATCCGGGTGGGCGACTGGGTGCTGGCCATCGGCAACCCGTTCGGGCTTGGCGGCTCGGTCTCGGCCGGCATCGTCTCGGCGCGCAACCGCGACATCAATGCCGGGCCCTATGACGACTTCATCCAGACCGACGCCGCCATCAACCGCGGCAACTCGGGGGGGCCGCTGTTCAACATGGGCGGCAAGGTGATCGGCGTGAACACCGCCATCATCTCGCCCACCGGCGGCTCGGTCGGCATCGGCTTCTCGGTGCCATCGAACATCGTCGCGACCGTGGTGACGCAGTTGCGCGAGCACGGCCAGACCCGGCGCGGCTGGCTCGGCGTTCATATCCAGACCGTCAACCCCGAGATCGCCGAGGCGCTGGGCCTCGACGGCGCCAAGGGCGCGCTGGTCAGCGACGTCGCCCCCGACGGGCCGGCCGCCGCCGCCGGGATCAAGGCGGGCGACGTGATCCTGAACTTCGACGGGCGCGACGTGACCGACATGCGCTCGCTGCCGCGCATGGTGGCCGACACGCCGGTCGGCAAGGCGGTGCGGGTGGTGATCTTCCGCGACGGCAAGACGCAGACGGTGAAGGTCGACCTCGGCCTGCTCGACGAGCAGACCGCCGCTGCCGCCCCCGGCGCCGAGCCCGCGCCCGAGACGCCGCCGCCCGCCACCGAGCTTGCCGAG
>JAVVFE010000324.1:0-3778 GCA_032251175.1 Thermohalobaculum sp. | reverse complement strand
TCTCGCGCGCGGGGCCCCATCAGCGAGAGCACCGCGTGCGCCGAGGTGACGTCGACGATCTGGGCGCGGGCCCCTTCGGGGATGTTGCGGGCGATCCAGTCGAAATCATGCGTCGCGAAGCCCGTGCCGGTGACGATGTAGAATTCGTCGCGCGCCACCCGCGCCACCGTCAGGTCGCATTCGATGCCGCCCTTGCGGTTCAGCATCTGGGTGTAGGTCAGGCTGCCCACCGCGCGGTCGACATTGCCCGCGGCGATCCAGTTGAGGGCGGCGGCCGCGTCCGGCCCCTTGACCGTGAACTTGGCGAAGGACGACTGGTCGATCAGCACCGCCGCCTCGCGGCAGGCGCGGTGCTCGCGCGCGACAGCTTTGAGCCAGCCGGGGCGGCCGAAGCTGTAGTGGTCGATGGGCTGCTCGCCGCGGGCGGCGTCGGCGAACCAGTTGGGCCGCTCCCAGCCCAGCTTCTCGCCGAAGCAGGCGCCCGCGGCCGCAAGGTGCGCGTAGAGGGGCGAGCGCCGCGCGGGGCGTCCGGAGGAATGCTCCTCGGACGGCCAGGCGATGGTGTAGTGCTTGCCATAGGCTTCCAGCGTGCGGGTGCGCACCCAATCGGTGTCGAGATGGACGCGCCCGAAGCGGCGGATATCGACCGGCCAGAGGTCGAAGGGCGGCTCGCCCTTCACCACCCATTCCGCCAGCGCCATGCCCGCACCGCCCCCGGACGCGATGCCGAAGGCGTTGAAGCCCGCGCCGACGAAGAAGCCGCGCTGCTCGGGCGCCTCGCCGAGGATGAAGTTGCCATCGGGGGTGAAGCTCTCGGGCCCGTTCAGAAGCTGCTTGATGCCGGCGGTCTCGAGCGCGGGGACGCGGCCGATGGCGCGCGCCATGAACTGCTCGAAATGGTCGAAATTCGAGGTCAGAAGCTCGAAGTGGAAGCCCTCGGGGATGCCGCCCACCGCCCAGGGGATCGGGTTCGGCTCGTAGCCGCCCATCACCAGGCCGCCGACTTCCTCCTTCCAGTAGGTCAGCCGGTCGGGGTCGCGCAGGGTCGGCAGGTTCGGGGTTACGCCGGGTATGGCTTCCGTGATCATGTACTGGTGCTCGACCGAGACGAGCGGGACGTTGACGCCCACGGTTGCCGCCAGCGTCCGGGTCCATTGCCCGGCGCAGCAGACGACCTTCTCGCACTCGATGGTGCCGCGGGGGGTCTCGACGCCGCGGAGGCGGCCGCCCTCGACGATGATGCGGGTGACGGGGGTGTCCTCGAAGATGCGGATGCCGGCGGCGCGCGCGCCGCGGGCCAGGCTTTGGGTGATGTCGGACGGGTTGGCCTGCCCGTCGGTGGGGAGGAACGCGGCGCCGACGAGGTCGTCGACCTGCATCAGCGGCCACAACTCCTGCGCCTCGCGCGGGCTCAGCAGGTGCATCTCGAGCCCGAAGGAATGCGCGGTGGTGGCCTGGCGCTTGACCTCGATCCAGCGTTCGGCATTGCAGGCGAGGCGCAGGCCGCCGTTCATCTTCCAGCCGGTGGCGATCCCGGTCTCGGCCTCGAGCCGGCGGTACAAGTCGACCGAATAGCCCAGCAATTGCGTGATGTTGGCCGAGGTGCGGAGCTGGCCCACCAGCCCCGCCGCGTGGAAGGTGGTGCCGGAGGTGAGCTTCTTGCGCTCGAGCAGCACCGTGTCGGTCCAGCCGAGTTGGCCGAGGTGGTAGGCGGTCGAGCAGCCGACGATGCCGCCGCCGATGACCACGGCCCGGGCGGTGGTGGGAAAGTCGCTCATGATGTCCTCAGCTTTGCTCGAAGGCCACGAGGGCCGCGCGGAAGGCGGCCATGTTGGTGTCGGTGTAGACCGCGAAGTCGAAATCGAGGTCGGAGTGGATCTCCGAGACCATCGACCACAGCGTCTCGCGCAAGGCCGCTGCCGCCTTCATCGCGCGGTAGCGGCGCCAGAGATCGGGGTCGGGCGGGCGGCCGAAATAGGTCTCGAGCAGCCAGCCCTCCTGATCGGGCGAGAGGCCGTTGTTGGCCGCGAGGCCCCCGAGGTCGAACAGGCCCGAGTTGAAGCCGGCATAGTCCCAGTCGATCAGCCACAGCCGGTCGCCGTCGTCGATCAGGTTGGCGGGAAGCAGGTCATTGTGGCCGAAGATGAGGTCGATGGGGCCGACGGCCGATTCCAGCCGCTCGGCGGTGGCCATGAGGCCGGGCAGCGCGGGCGCATGGCGGCTGGCGTCTGCGGTCAGGGTCGCGGCATAGTCGCGGATGACGTGGAACACCCAGAACACCAGCGCGGGGCCGCGCAGGTGGCGCGGGATCTCGCGGTGCGCGCGGGAAACCAGCGGCAGGATGCGGGCGAGCATCTCCGGTGCGCGGACGTCCTCGGCGGCGAGGGTGCGGCCCTCAACGAACTCGATCACCAGCGCGCCGGGCTCGTGGTAGAGCACGGCCGGCGAGACCCCCGCGGCGTGAGCCGCGCGGCTCGCGGCAAGCTCGTTGAAGCGCATCACCTGATGGACCGGAATGTCGGCGCCGATCCGCACCACGGCGCGGCGGCCGCGGTCGTTGACGACGAAATTCACGTTGGTGATGCCGCCGCCCAGCGGTTCGGGATCGACGGGGCCGGACCAGATGGGCAGGGCGCGGGCGCGCTCGAGTGCCGTTGTCATGGCGTCCCCCCTTGCAGCCCCAGCCGCGCGCGGGCCTGTGCCGCGCCCGCCGCGATCAGCCGGTCGGCGATGATGGCGATGGCGGCGACCCCGAGCCCCGCGATCACGCCGGCGCCGGTGTCGGCGCGGGTCAGCGCGATATAGACCTCCTGCCCCAGATCGCGGGTGCCCACCAGCGCGGTGATCACCAGCATCGACAGCGCGAGCATGATGGTCTGGTTGAGGCCCAGCAGGATCTCGGGCAGCGCGAGCGGCAGGCGGATGCGGGTCAGCACCTGCCGGGGCGTGCAGCCGCAGACGATGCCGGCCTCGATCATCTCGGGCGGCACCGCGCGCAGGCCGTGGGCGGTGTAGCGCACGGCGGGAGCGAGCGCGAACAGCACTACCGCGATCAGCGCGGCGAAGTCGCCGACGCGGAACAGCATCACCACCGGGATGAGATAGACGAACGAGGGCAGCGTCTGGAGCGTGTCGATGACGGCCCCGATCACCCGCCCCGCCGTCGCGCCCGTGGCCGCGAGGATGCCGAGCGGGATGCCGATCAGGGCCGCGATCACCACCGCGACGCCGCACAGGTAAACCGTGGTCATCGCCTGCTCCCAGAGGCCGGTGGCAAGCACGAAGGCCCCGAGCGCCGCGACCGTCGCGGCAAGCCGCCCGCCCCCCAGCCGCCAGCCCGCGAGCGTCACCACCGCCAGCACCCAGGGCCAGGGCAGCGCCAGCAGGAACCGCTTCACCGGCAGCATGATAAAGGTGAGGAAGGCGGTCTTGACCGCCTCGAGATCGTCGAAGAAGCGGATGTTGATGGCCTTCACGAGGTCACCCCAGAACGCCTTGGTGGTGACCACCGCCTCGGCCGGGTAGGTCACCACCGGCGGCAGCACCAGGCCCATCAGCGCGGCGCCGAGGATCACAAGCGCCACCGTCACCAGCCAGGGATGGCGCCGTGGCCAGCCGCCCGCGGCGCCGGCCAGCGCGGGCACATCGGCGGTGCGCGCGGCATAGGCCTGGCTGAGGCGGTCGAGCACGATGGCGAGCGCGGTGATCGCAAGCCCCGCCTCGACGCCCGCGCCGATGTCGAGGCGGCGCAGCGCGTTCAGCACGTCGAAGCCCAGGC
>JAVVFE010000323.1:0-3803 GCA_032251175.1 Thermohalobaculum sp. | reverse complement strand
TGACCTCGGCGATCACCCGGTCGGCGCCATGGGCGCTGAAGGCTGCGGCCACCACCCCGGCCCAGCCGGCCGGGCTCTGGCCCGCAACACTCAGATCGGCCAGCACATAGACCCGCGCCTCGCCCGGCCGGACCCCGGCCCGGACGCCCGCAACCACGATGCCGCATTCGTCCGCATCGGGGCCCGAGGTCGCCGGCGGGTCCACCGCCACCACGATCCGGTCAAGCTCGGGCGCCTCGCGCACCCGCGCCGCCTCGATCAGCTTGGGCTGCCACAGCGCGTCGCGCCGCTCGCGGATCAGCTCGCCGCCCAGTTCCTGCCGGCCCAGCGCGGTGCCGCCATAGCGCGCCTCCAGCGCCTCGAGGAAACCCGGCGCCAGGTTCACGCGGTTGGCGGCGGTCGGCGCATGGGTCGCCACCGTCCCCGGCGCGCCCAGGATCCCGGCCAGCACCGGGTTGTCGCGCGGCGTCGTCGTGACGATCTGGCGCGGGTCGTCGCCCAGCCGCAGGCAGAACTGCAACATGTCCCAGGCCTCGCGGCAGCGGCGCCACTTCGCCAGCTCGTCGGACCAGGCGCAGTCGAACTGCGGCCCGCGCAGCGCCTCGGGGTTGGCGGCCGAGGCGATCATCGCCTCGGCCCCGTTCGGCCATGTCAGCGTCCCGTGGCTCAGATTGAGCACCGGGCAGCGGTCGGGCGGGGTCACGGCCAGCAGCCCCGACTCGCCCTCGACCATCACGGCGCGGACCTGCTCGACGGTCTCGCCCAGCAGGCAGACCCGCCGGCAGCGCCCGGGCGCCTCGGGCGTCGGGCCCTCGACCTGCGCCCGCACCCATTCGGCCCCGGCGCGGGTCTTGCCCGCGCCGCGCCCGCCCATGATCACCCAGATCCGCCAGTCGCCGTCCGGCGCAAGCTGGTGGCCGGGCAGCGCCCACAGCTCCCACAGCCAGGGCATCGCTGCGAGCGCGTTCTCCGAGAGCCCCTCGAAGAACGCCTCCCGCGCCGCCTCAGGCAGCGAGGCGATCGAGCCGGCGCGAGATTTCCGCACGGGCTGCCTCCAGATCGATGACGGTCCGGCCGGGGATCCCCGCCTCGCCCGCCTTCATCAGTTTCACCTGGATCTCGTTGACCGTCTGCCACGCCTTCTGCGTGCGGACAGCCAGATCGAGCACGATCTTCAACCGGTCCTCGTCGGACCCGCCACTCGTCATGAACTGGAGCCGGTCAGTCTCGGTCTCCAGCGCCTCTGCAAGGTCGGCAAGGATCCTGCGTGCATGCCTCAGCGTCGACCGCACCTCAGTCGACTCGTCAGCGCACGCGTGGTCCTTCCGGCCGGTCATCCCGGTCGTGTCCACGTTCGACGCCTTTCTCTGTTGTTATCAGGTGTTGGGTGCTCCGGGCCGGGGCTTCCCCCCGGTCTGCCGGATCGTCTGCGCGGCCGGGCGCTGCCCTGACCGCGGCCGTCATGCGGCACCGCGGTGCCGCCTCATGCCGCGCGCTTCGCGGCGGCGTCGTCGTCTCTGTCTGGGCTGCGCGTCGGCGCGCCGTCGGCCCGGCCCCCGGGGAACCACCCGGCCCCGGCCGTGCCAGCCCGGCCAGCCCGCAGTCGAACCGCCCGGCCGTGCCAGCCCATCTGCCACCGAACCGCCCGGTCGCGACCGAAACGCCGGTCCGGGCGCGAACGCCCGGCACAGGCCGGAACGCCAGGCCCGGGCTGGAACGTCGGGTCCAGGCCGGAACGTCGGAAGCAGGCCGGAACGCCCCGCCACCGCCGGACGCCCGAAACGCAAAAGGCCACGCGGTCGCCCGCATGGCCCTTGCCCGGCATTCCCCGGAAACGGCTACGGGCCCCGTCGAGGCCCGCTTCCGACACTGTTCCCAGTATGCCTGAATGTCTATCCGAGACCGCGCGCAGCGTCAAGCCTTTTCTTCATGCGACACGCTAGTTTTTCGGGGCAACCGGTTGGGATTTCGACATTTCACGTTCAATCGCCCGCCAACGCTGCACGTTGCGGTTATGCTCGTCGAGCGTCTCGGCGAAGGCGTGGCCCCCGCTGCCATCGGCGACGAAATACAGGAAATTGGTTTCGTCCGGGTTAACGACTGCCATGATCGACTCGCGCCCCGGGTTGGCGATCGGCGTCGGCGGCAGGCCATCCACCGCATAGGTGTTGTAGGGCGTCGCGCGCTCCAGCTCCGACTTGCGGATGCCCCGCCCCAGCGGCCCCTTCCCTTCGGTAATGCCGTAGATGATGGTCGGGTCGGATTGCAGCTTCATCCCCTTCTTCAGCCGGTTCACGAAGACCGAGGCAACCCGCCCCCGCTCCTCGGGCACGCCGGTTTCCTTCTCGACGATCGAGGCCAGCACCAGCGCCTCCTCGGGGCTCGCCAGCGGCAGCCCCTCGGCGCGCGCGGCCCAGGCCTCGGCCAGGATCGCGGCCTGATCGGCCTGCATCCGGGCCAGCACCTCGGCGCGCGTGTCGCCGCGGTGCACGAAATAGGTGTTGGGCGCCAGCGAGCCCTCGGGCGGCACCCCGTCGAGGTCGCCCTCCAGCACCGGAGCCGCGCGCAGCAGGTCCACCACCTGCCAGCTCGTCAGCCCCTCGGCCACCGTCACCTTGTGCGTGATCGTCCGCCCCGAGGTCAGCAGCGCCAGCACCTCGGCCATCGACGCCCCGGCCGGCACCAGATACTCGCCGAATCGCAGCGCATCGGCCCGCCCGCCATAGCGCGCGCCCAGCCGGAACAGCCGCGAATCCGCGATGATCCCCTCGGCCTCCAGCCGCTCCGAGGCGCCGCGCAGCGTCGCGCCCCGCTCAACCATGAAGACGCGCTCCTCGCCCAGCGGGCCGGGCGCCATGAACGCGTGGCGCGCATACAGCACCGCACCGGCCAGCACCAGGCCAAGCACGATCAGGATGCTCAGCACATTCGCCGCCAGATGCCGCATGCCCGGCGCCCCCCGCTCGCGCGGCCAGCCGCCCCTCAGGCGGCGGCCTTGCCGAAGATCAGCGTCGCATTCGTGCCGCCAAAGCCGAAGCTGTTCGACAGCGCCACCTTGATCTCGCGCTCGCGCTTGGCCAGCGGCGCCAGGTCGATCGCCGTCTCGACCGAGGGATCCTCGAGGTTCAGGGTCGGCGGCGCCACCTGGTCGCGGATCGCCAGGATCGAGAAGATCGCCTCGACCGCGCCGGCCGCGCCCAGCAGATGCCCGGTCGCCGACTTGGTCGACGACATCGTCACCCGCGCCGCGTGGTTGCCCAGCAGCCGCGAGACCGCGTTCAGCTCGATCTCGTCGCCCAGCGGCGTCGAGGTGCCGTGCGCGTTGACATAGTCGATCGCCGAGGCTTCCAGCTTCGCATTGCGCAGCGCCGCCTTCATCGACCGGAAGCCGCCATCGCCGTCCGGCGAGGGCGCCGTGATGTGATAGGCGTCGCCCGACATGCCGTAGCCGATCACCTCGGCATAGATCTTCGCGCCCCGCGCGCGCGCATGTTCCAGCTCCTCGAGCACCACAATCCCCGCGCCCTCGCCCATCACGAAGCCGTCGCGGCCGCGGTCATAGGGCCGCGAGGCCCGCTCGGGCGTGTCGTTGTAGGCGGTCGACAGCGCCTTGCAGGCCGAGAATCCCGCCACCGCCAGCTCGCAGATCGGGTTCTCGGCGCCGCCCGCCACCATCACGTCAGCATCGTCCAGCATGATCAGCCGCGCCGCATCGCCGATCGCATGCGCCCCGGTCGAGCACGCCGTCACCACCGCGTGGTTCGGTCCCTTGAAGCCGTAGCGGATCAACACCTGCCCCGAGC
>JAVVFE010000322.1:0-3809 GCA_032251175.1 Thermohalobaculum sp. | reverse complement strand
GCTCTTGTCCCGCGCCCACCGCCGGGCCGGGGCTCGCGCGCGCAGGACGGATGGGGCAGGTCATGGGGAGCGTCTTGTCCAGCGACGATTCATCGGGCTACGTCTTCGACCGCGACGGCCTCGGCCACGCGCACGCATATCTGCTCCCGACGGTGCGCGCCGTGCTCGGCCGGATGCCGGAAGGCGAGCGCCGGGTGTTCGAGCTCGGCTGCGGCAATGGGGCGGTGGCGAACCGGCTTGCGCAGGAAGGCTTTGACGTCATCGGCGTCGATCCTTCGGAGGACGGCATCCGCCGGGCGAGAACCAATTTCCCGGACCTGCGGCTGGAGCCAGCCAGCGCCTACGACCCGCTCGCCGCGACCTATGGCACGTTTCCGGCGGTCCTCAGCCTCGAAGTGGTCGAGCACGTCTATGCGCCCCGCGCCTATGCCCGCTCGGTCGCCGACCTCCTGATGCCGGGGGGGCTTGCGATCATCTCGACGCCCTATCATGGGTACCTGAAGAACCTGGCGCTGGCGCTGACCGGCCGGATGGATGCCCATTTCACGGCGCTGTGGGATAACGGCCACATCAAGTTCTGGTCGGTGCGCACGCTGACGCAGCTTCTTGTCGAGACAGGACTCGACGTGATCGAGGTTCATCGCGTCGGCCGCATTCCGGCGCTCGCGAAGTCCATGATCCTGGTGGCGCGCAAACCCGCGGGCATCCCTGATGCCGCGGCACCGGGCAGGGGCCGGGCCGCGCGATGAAGATTTCGGTCGTCACGGTCGCCTTCAATTCCGGGCGGACCATCCGTCACACCATCGAGTCGTTCCTCGCCCAGACCCACCGCGAGGCCGAGCTTCTGGTGATCGACGGCGCCTCGACCGACGACACCTGCGCCATCGTGCGAAGCTACGCCGACCCCCGGATCCGGCTGCTGTCCGAACCCGACCGCGGTCTCTACGACGCGATGAACAAGGGCCTCGGGCTGTTCGGAGGCGATGCCGTCGGCTTTCTCAACTCCGACGACCGCTACAACAATCCCGGCGTGCTGGGCGCCATCGCCGCGGCGCTGGCGCAGCACGACGTGGTCTGCGGCAATCTCGATTTCGTCGAGGACCATGTGTCGCGCCGGGTCGTGCGCCGCTGGCGCGGCCGCCCCTGGCGCCCGGGCGGCTTCCGCCGCGGCTGGATGCCGGCGCATCCGACCTTCTATGTCCGCCGCGCGGTGGCCGCGCGGACCGGGGCCTTCGATCTCGGCTACCGCATCGCCGCCGATTACGATTTCATGCTGCGGGCGGTCGAGTTCGGCGGCGGCGACCGCCCGGTCCGCGCCGCCTTCATCGCCGATGTGATGGTCGACATGATGATCGGCGGCGCCTCGACCTCGGGGCTCGGCGCCTATCTCAGGGGCAACCTCGAATCGCTGCGCTCGCGCCGGCGCTGGCTGGGTTCGGGCCTGATCGACACCGCGCTGCTGGCCAAGCCGTTCGGCAAGCTCGGCCAGTTCGTCGCGCGGTGAGGCGGCGGCAGGCGGCTCATCGCGGCGTGCGGCGCAGTTCGTAGATCTTGGCGTCCACCAGAAAGCGGAACCAGAACCGCTGCAGGACGTGGAAGATCAGCCCCGGCCGGCCGTCCAGGAACCCCAGCCGGACGACATAGTCGAACAGAAACAGCAGGAACGGCCGCACGAACAGCGGGAACCTGCGGTAGACCTTCATCCGCAGGAAGCGCTTGCGCTCGATCGGCGTGCCGCGCCATTTCGCATCGACCTGCTGGCGATCCTCGGCCAGCCCCAGCATCTCGCGCGCCTCGAGCGTCGCCCACATGTTGTGGCGCTCGGTCCATTTCGTCAGGCTGTCGGTCAGGATGTCGATGTAATCGCTCTCGATCTGCCCGACGCTGCCGTCCACCACGAAATGCTGGTCATACAGGCGGTCCTCGCAGCGGCCCTTGCCGGTGCGGAACAGGCGCAGGTGATAGGCCGGATACTGCCCGCCATGCTTCAGCCAGCGGCCCATGAAGATCGTGCGCTTGCGCAGCGTATAGCCGTCATGCGCCGCTGCGCCCGCGGCCACCAGGGCGCCGATCTCGCGCGCGGCCTCGGGCGTCAGCCGCTCGTCGGCGTCCAGGCACAGCGTCCAGGGCGTGGCAATCGGCAGCGTGTCGAACGCCCAGTTGCGCTGCGCCGCATAGGTCTGCCACGCATGCTCGGCGACATGGAAGCCGGCCGCCCGGGCGATCTCGACGGTGCGGTCGGTGCTGCCGGAATCGACCAGGAAACACGCCGCATCCAGGGGCGCGATGCTGGCGATCAGATCGGGCAGGTTGGCCTCCTCGTCCTTCGCCAGCACGATGACCGACAGCGCGCGCCCGCCTGCGGGTGCCGGGCCGCCCGGGCTCATGGCTGGGGATCGCTGCGGGCGAGCAGGCGGTCGAAATAGCCGATGGTCTTGCCCAGCCCGTCGTCGAGGCCGACCGTCGGCTCCCAGCCCAGAACCTCGCGGGCGCGCGCGATGTCGGGCCGGCGCTGCATCGGGTCGTTTTCGGGCAGCGGCCGGAACACCAGCTCGGATCGCGAGCCGGTCAGCTCGATGATCTTGCAGGCCAGTTCGCGGATCGTGAACTCGACCGGGTTGCCGATGTTGATCGGGCCGGTCACCTCGGCGGGGGTGTCCATCAGGCGGATCATCGCCTCGATCAGATCGTCGACATAGCAGAACGAGCGGGTCTGGCTGCCGTCGCCGTAGATCGTGATCGGCTGGTTGCCCAGCGCCTGAAGGATGAAGTTCGACACCACCCGGCCATCGCCCGGATGCATCCGGGGCCCATAGGTGTTGAAGATGCGGGCGACCTTGATCTCCAGCCGGTGCTGGCGGTGGTAGTCGAAGAACAGCGTCTCGGCGCAGCGCTTGCCCTCGTCATAGCACGAGCGGATGCCGATCGGGTTGACGTTGCCCCAGTAGTCCTCGGTCTGCGGGTGCTGCGACGGGTCGCCATAGACCTCCGAGGTCGAGGCCTGGAAGATCCGCGCGCGCACACGCTTGGCCAGCCCCAGCATGTTGATCGCGCCATGCACCGAGGTCTTGGTCGTCTGCACCGGGTCGCGCTGATAATGGATCGGCGAGGCGGGGCAGGCGAGGTTGTAGATCTGGTCGACCTCGACATACAGCGGAAAGGTCACGTCGTGGCGTTGCAGCTCGAAATTCGGCTGGTCCAGCAGATGCGCCACCGTCGCCCTGCGCCCCGTGAAGAAATTGTCGACGCACAGAACCTCGTGCCCGGCGGCGACCAGCCGGTCGCACAGATGACTGCCAAGGAAGCCCGCCCCGCCGGTCACGAGGATCCGCCGCGCCTCTGTCCCCGACACCTTCGCATTCCCCCTGCCACGCCATCCCGAACGTCGATAAGTCCGGGGCCGGGCGCCGGCAAGCCGGCTGCGGTGCCGTTCCGGTGGTCGGGCCTGCCTGTTGTAGTTACACCACATCGGGGACCGGGCGCCGGGCGGCGGGATCTGCCGGCGGCGCGGCACGATCCGGCGCTGTCCGATGCGAGGCGCCGCGCGGCCAACCCCGCGCCCCGCCGGCCTACCGGCCGCCTCGGGCCGCCCGCGCCGCCGCGACCATCCGCTCATAGTCCAGCCGCAGCGCGCGCCCCATCGCCGCGACCGAGTAGCGCGCCGCGGCAAAGCTGCGCGCCCGCCCGGGCAGGGCGTCGCGGTCGGGATGGGCCAGCATCGCGCGAATGCCGCCGGCGACCGCCTCGGCCGTCGGCGCGACGGCGGCGCCCAAGCCGGCCGCGGCGATCTCGCCGGCCAGCGCGACCCC
>JAVVFE010000321.1:0-3828 GCA_032251175.1 Thermohalobaculum sp. | reverse complement strand
CTGGGGCACGCGCGAGGCGCGCAGCGAAGCGGCCGACCTGGTGATCCTCGCCGGGCTGAACGAGGGCAACTGGCCGCCCGCCCCGGGCGCCGATCCCTGGCTCAGCCGGCCGATGCGCGCGGCCCTGGGCCTGCCCGCGCCCGAGCGCGAGATCGGCCTGTCGGCGCATGATTTCCTTCAGGCGGCGGCCCGCCCGCGCGTGATCCTCAGCCGCGCGGCCAGGTCCGGGGGCGCGCCCACCGTCGCCTCGCGCTGGCTGGTGCGGCTCGAGAACCTGCTGGGCGGGGTGGATGTGGGCGCGCTCGCACTGATCCGGGCACGCGGCGCCGAACTCACCGCGCTGGTGCCCGCGCTGCGCCGCCCCGACCCGGCCGCGCCGCCGGTGCCCCCGGCCGCGCGCCCCGCCCCGCGCCCGCCGGTCGCGGCCCGCCCGCGCCGCCTTTCGGTCACCCGGATCGAGACGCTGATCCGCGACGCCTATGCGATCTATGCCGAGAGGGTGCTGCGCCTCGTCCCCCTCGACCCGCTTGGCCGGGCGCCCGACTTCCTCGAACGGGGCACCACGATCCACGCGATCCTGCACCGCTTCGTGGCCGAGACCCCCGCGGGCAGCCCCGACCCGGCGGCCGAGCGCGCGCGGCTGCTGGCCATCGCCGAGGCCGAACTGCGCGCCCGCATCCCCTGGCCGGCGACGCGGCGCGCCTGGGCCGGGCGCCTCGCGCGCGCCGCCGACTGGTTCATCGCCGGCGAGGCGGAGCGCCGCGCCGCCGGGCGGCCGGTCGGCCTCGAATGCCCCGGCCGCCTGATGCTCGACCTGGGCCGCGGGCCGTTCGAGCTGACCGCCAAGGCCGACCGCATCGACGCCGTGGCGGGCGGCGGCGTGATCTACGACTACAAGGCAGGCCAGCCCCCCAGCGAGCGCCAGATCGGCGTGTTCAGCCAGCAACTCCACCTTCAGGCCCTGATCCTTCAGGCTGGCGGCTTCCGGGGCATCCCGGCGATGGCGGCGGTGGACGGCGCCTATCTCGGGCTGACCGGCTCGGACGCGGGCGGCAAGGAGACCCGGCCGCCGAAGGACGCGCCGCTGGCCGACGCGCTGGCCGAACACCGCACGCGTCTCCTCGACCTGCTCGCCGCCTATGACGTGGCGACGATGCCCTACCTCGCCCGCGGCCGGGCGGAACTCGGCGCCGAGGACGGCACCTACGACCACCTCGCGCGCCGCGCCGAATGGGAGGCCGCCGACCCCGCCGGGGACGGCGCATGAGCGCGCCCGCCCGCCCCACCGGCCCGCAGATCGAGGCCGCCGATCCCGCCGTCTCGGCCTGGGTGGGGGCCAATGCCGGCTCGGGCAAGACCCGCGTGCTGACCCAGCGGGTCGCACGGCTGCTGCTGGCGGGCGCGCGGCCCGAGCGGATCCTCTGCCTCACCTACACCCGCGCCGCGGCGGCCGAGATGCAGACCCGCCTGTTCCGCATGCTGGGCGGCTGGGCGATGGCGCCCGACGGCGAACTCGGCGCCGATCTCGCGGCCCTCGACGGCTCGCCCGCGCCGATCGCCGACCCCGCCCGCCTCGCCCGCGCCCGCACCCTGTTCGCGGCCGCGCTGGAAACCCCGGGCGGGCTCAGGATCCAGACCATCCACGCGTTCTGCGACGCGCTGCTGCGCCGCTTCCCGCTCGAGGCCGGCGTCTCGCCCCGCTTCGAGGTGCTCGACGACCGCCAGCAGGCGCTGATGGTGCAGTCGATCCTGGGCGAGCTGGCGGCCGAGGCCGAACGCGCGCCCGGCGCCGCCTTCGACCGCATCGCCGCCCGGCTGAACGAGGGCGGCATCGCCGATCTGGTGGCCGCGATCATGGCCAAACGCGAGGGCTTTCCCGATACGCCGGTGGCGGGGCGCATCCGCGCGCATCTGGGCGAGGATGCCGCGGCCGGCGCGGCCCGGACGGCGGCCCGGCGCCTCGCCGCGCTCGACTGGGATGCGCTGGGCGCGCTGGGGCAGACGCTCGCGCGCCATGGCGGCGCGGCCGACAAGGCCGCGGCCCACCTGATCGCCCGCGCCCGCGCGCTTGCCGCGCCCGATGCCGCCCCCGATGCCGCCCCCACCCCCGATCCCGAAGGCGCGGCCCGCGCACTCCTCGACGCCTACCTCACGGGCCGGGGCACGCCGCGCAGCCGCCGCGGCTTTCCGGTGCAGGCGGTGCTCGCGGCCGACCCCGGCGCCGACGCGCTGACCGAGGCGATGCTGGCCTGGGCCGTGGACACCGCCGAGGCGCTGCGCGCCGCCGAAGCCGCCGCCCGCGCCGCCGATCTCGACGCCTTCGCCCGCGGCTTCCTCGACCGCTACGCCGCGGCCAAGGCTTCGCGCGGCCTGCTCGATTTCGACGACCTGGTGGCGCGCGCGCGCGATCTCGTCGCCCGCTCGGACCTCGCCGCCTGGGCGCTCTACAAGCTCGACCGCGGCATCGACCACATCCTGGTGGACGAGGCGCAGGACACCGCCCCCCCGCAATGGGAGGTGATCCGCGCCATCACCCAGGAATTCTTCGCCGGCGAGACGGGCGGGCGGATGCGCAGCCTGTTCGTGGTGGGCGACGAGAAACAGTCGATCTACTCGTTCCAGGGCGCCGAGCCGCGCGCCTTCGGCGCCACGCGCGACCGGCTGGCGGGCTGGCTCGATGGCATGGGCCAGCGCCTCGCGCGCCCCGCGCTGACCACCTCGTTCCGCTCGGCGCCCGGCATCCTCGGCTTCGTCGATGCGGTGTTCGCGGGCGAGGCGGCGGCGGGCCTCACGGTCGATGGTGCCGCCGTCGAGCACGCCGCCCACCGCGGCGCAGACGGCGCGCGCATCGACCTCTGGCCGCTGGTCGAACCGGGCGAGCGGGACGACGACCGCGAGTGGTGGCGCCCGGTGGACCAGCCGCCCCCGGGCGCGCCGAAGCTGAGGCTCGCGCGGATGCTCGCCGCCGAGATCGCGCGGATGATCGCCGAGGACACGTTGCCCCCCCGCGCCGGCCGCCCGGCGCGCCGTGTCGGCCCCGGCGACATCCTCGTGCTGGTCGCCCGCCGCGACCTGCTGGCGCGCGCGCTGATCCGCCGGCTCAAGGGCCTCGGCGTGCCGGTCGCGGGCGCCGACCGCCTGACGCTGGCCGGCGAGCTTGCGGTCAAGGACCTGATGGCGCTGGCGAAAGTGTCGATCACCCCGGGCGACGACCTGACCCTTGCCGCCCTGCTGCGCTCGCCGGTCTTCGGGCTGTCGGAAGACGCGCTGTTCGACCTTGCCCATGGCCGCGGGCGCGCGACACTGCGCGAGCGCCTGCGCGCGGCGGGGCCCCCCGAGGCGGTGGCGGTGCTCGACGATCTCGCGGCGCAGGCCGACTACCTCAGGCCCTACGAATTCCTGCAACGCGCGCTGATCCGCCACGGCGCGCGCGTGCGGCTGATCGCCCGGCTGGGCGCCGAGGCCGAGGACCCGATCGACGAACTGCTGGAGCAGGCGCTGGCGTTCGAGGAACGCGAGACCCCCAGCCTCGCCGGCTTCATCGCCTGGGTCGAGGCCGGCGACATCCAGGTCAAGCGCGAGATGACGGCCGGCGCGGGCCAGGTGCGGGTGATGACCGTGCACGGCGCCAAGGGGCTCGAGGCGCCGGTGGTCATCCTGCCCGACACCATGGCGCGGCCGAACCGGGGCGGCGGGCGCCCGCGCCTGCTGCCCGCCCCCGGCGATGCCGGGGCGCTGCCGCTGATGCTGTGGGCGGGCCCCGCGGGCGACGACCCCGCGCCGCTGGCGGCCGCGCGGGCGGCCGCCGACGCGCGCGAGGCCGACGAG
>JAVVFE010000320.1:0-3830 GCA_032251175.1 Thermohalobaculum sp. | reverse complement strand
GGTAGAGCGCGGTCACCAGCGCGCGGTCGCCTTCGGTCACCGTGCGGGGGGTGGCGTGGACGATTTCCTCGCCCACTTGGAAATCCTCGAAGAAACGCCCCGGATCGGTCTTGCCCATGCCCTGTCCTTCCTTCCCCAGCCGGCCCGCCGGCGGCGGGACGGGCGGCACGCGCCCCCTCGACGGGGGCGGGGGCCGCGCCTCAGAGCTGGCCCAGCTTCACGTCGGGCGAGTAGGTCCCCTCGACCTCCTTCACCACCGCCTGCGCGCAGCGCACCACGCCGCGGGCAGCGTCGAAGGTGTAGGCGGGGCTGCCGTAAAGCTCCCACCCCGCGTTCAATGCGGCGGTGACCTTGTGGCAGAAGGCCGAGGTGTCGTCCTCGGTCAGCAGGCGATAGGCCTTCATGCGCCGCCTCCCGGCAGGGGCGAGACCCCGGCCCACAGATGCAGCATGGCGATGATGCCGAACACGACGATGGTGGCAGCGGCGTGGATCGCCCAGCCCTTCGCCGTGCCGGGCGCCGGGCGCGCCCAGTCCGCGCCGTCGCGCTTGTTGATGCCCACCATCGCCACAACCGCCCATGCAAGAATGCCGCCGAACAGCACCACCGATGCAAGGTCGCCGTTCACCAGCAGATGCGCCAGCGCCCAGGTCTTGGTGGCGATCAGTTGCGGGTGGCGGATGCGCGCCCGCACCCCGCTGGGGATGCCCTTGGCGATGAACAAGACCACCGCGACCAGCATCAGCAGGTTGTTGAGGTGAACCAGATACGCCGGCGGGAACCACAGGTTCACGAATTCGGCCCGCTGATAGCCGATCACCATCAGCGCGACGGCGGCGAGGCTGAGGATGCCCATCACCCCCTTGGCCGGCCCCGCGCCGAGCCGCGCGTCGAGCGCCGCGCGCCGCGCCGGTGCCTTGATCTTGAGAAGGTGCGTCGCCCACCACAGGGCGAGGCCGAGGATCAGGATCGGCATGGATGTTGGCTCCCTTTCAGTCTGTGGCGGCGGAAAGGCGCGCGATCGCCTCGGCCTCGGCCAGCAGGCGGCGGGCCTGTGCGACGTGGAGGTTCTCGACGATCCGTCCGTCCACCACCGCCACCCCCTCGCCCCGCGCCTCGGCTGCCGCGAAGGCTTCCACATAAGCGCGGGCCTGCGCAATCTCGGCGTCCGAGGGGGCGAAGATCTCGTTTGCCACCGCAAGCTGGTCGGGGTGGATCAGGGTCTTGCCGTCCATCCCCATCTCGCGGCCCTGGAGGCAGGCGCGCCTCAGCCCCTCGGCATCGCGGAAGGCGTTGTAGACCCCATCGACGATGGCAAGCCCGTGGGCGCGCGCCGCCAGCAGGCACAGGCCCAGCCCGGTGATGACCGGCAGGCGCAGGTCGGTGTGCTGGGCGCGCAGGTCCTTGACCAGATCGTTCGTGCCCATCACCAGGCAGGCGAGCAGCGGGTGCGCCGCCGCGATCGGGGCGGCGTTGAGCATGCCGAGCGGCGTTTCCATCATCGCCCAGATGCGGGTGCCGGGCCGCGCGCCGAGGCGTTCGAACCGCAGGGCGACGTCGTGGATCATCTGCGCGCTCTCGACCTTGGGGATCAGCACGGCGTCGGGGCCCGCCGCCACGGCGGCGGCGAGGTCGTCGGCGCCCCAGTCGGTGTCGAGCCCGTTGATGCGGATCACCACCTCGCGCGCGCCGAAGCCGCCGGTGCGCACCGCCTGCGCCACCATCTCGCGCGCGGCGCCCTTCTCGGCGGGCGCGACCGCGTCCTCGAGGTCGAGGATCAGCGCGTCGGCGGGCAGGCTGCGGGCCTTGTCGAGCGCGCGGGCCTTCGAGCCCGGCATGTAGAGGACCGAGCGGCGCGGGCGCGGGGCGGTTGAGGGGCTGGGCATGCGGGGTCTCCCGAAGTGCAGGCGGCGGGCGCAGGGTTGGCGCAACAATCTTGCGCGTTCTTTATGTCGCAGCGCAGCATCGCGCAAGGGGTGTGCGGATGCAATGACGGGCTGGGCGCGGGCGTGCCGGCAGGCGCCGCAGCCGGCTGGCGCAGGAGCGGCCGGTGCCGGGGCCGGCGGGCGCAGGGCGGTTGGCGCTGGGGCCGGTGGGCGCAGGCTGCGGCGGGTGTGGCGGCGCTTGACCCGGGGCGCCACCCGGCCGCAGCCTGAGCCCGCACCGGAACACGAGGTTCGCGATGACCGCCGACCACCCCCTGCCGCCCGCGGGCGAAGGCCGCCCCGACCCCGATGCCTTCGGCCGTGGGCTGGGGCCGGGGCTGGGCGTCAACCTGCTGGTCGGCGATGTCGGCCGCGCCGCGCTGTGGCAGGCCCGCGTGCTGGGCGCCGAGGTGGAGTACCGCGACGCCGATTTCGCGATCCTGCGGGCGCATGGCTCGGTCTGGATGCTGCATCACGACCGCACCTATGGCCGCCACCCGATGGGCGGGATCGCCCGGGCGGGCGGTGCGGCGCGCGGCGCGGGGGCCGAGTTGCGGCTTTATGGCCGCGACCCCGATTCGGCGGCGGTTGCGGCCGAGGCGCTGGCCGGCGATCTGGGCGGCGGCGTGCTGGCCGCCCCCGCCGACAAGCCGCACGGGTTGAGGGAGGCCTATCTCGCCGACCCCGAGGGCTATGTCTGGGTGCCCTCGGTCCCGAAGCGGGGCGGCGCTTAACGCGGCCTTTGCCATCCCGCGACAGGCTGCATCCCGGCCCCGGGATGCAGCCTGTCCAGGCGCCGCGCGCCCCGTCGTGAGGCCCGGCGGGCCCGGGCATGGCGCCGCGGCGGCGGCTGGCGGCGCCGCGTTCGGGGCGATTGTGCACCTGCGGCATGGGCGCAGCGGCCGCGCGCCCTCTTGCCATCCGGGGGCAAATCGGGCATGGCCGCGCTGTCTCGCCGCCGCATCGCGCTCCCCGGGGGTAGCCGGTCCGCGGCGTCGGAAGGGCGCTGTGATGCTCCGCCGCTGGATGAGCGGGGCGCGCAGGCGCCGTGCGGAGAGAGTGGGAGACGACAAGAATGGCCAGACGGAAAATCGCGCTGATCGGCGCCGGGCAGATCGGCGGCACGCTTGCGCATCTCGCCGGGCTCAAGGAGCTGGGCGATGTCGTGCTGTTCGACATTGCCGAGGGCACGCCACAGGGCAAGGCGCTCGACATCGCCGAATCGAGCCCGGTGGACGGCTTCGACGCCGCCTTTTCGGGCGCGAACGATTATTCGGCCATCGCCGGTGCCGATATCTGCATCGTCACCGCCGGCGTGCCGCGCAAGCCCGGCATGAGCCGCGACGACCTGCTGGGCATCAACCTCAAGGTGATGAAATCGGTCGGCGAGGGCATCAGGGCGCACGCGCCCGACGCCTTCGTGATCTGCATCACCAACCCGCTCGACGCCATGGTCTGGGCGCTTCAGCAGTATTCGGGCCTGCCGAAGGATAAGGTCGTCGGCATGGCCGGCGTGCTCGATTCGGCGCGCTTCCGCTATTTCCTGGCCGAGGAGTTCAATGTCTCGGTCAAGGACGTCACCGCCTTCGTGTTGGGCGGGCATGGCGACACCATGGTGCCGCTGACCCGCTACTCGACGGTCGCGGGCGTGCCGCTGCCGGATCTGGTGCAGATGGGCTGGACGACGCAGGAGCGGCTCGACGCCATCGTCCAGCGCACCCGCGACGGCGGCGCCGAGATCGTCGGCCTGCTCAAGACAGGCTCGGCGTTCTACGCCCCGGCGGCGTCGGCCATCGCGATGGCCGAGAGCTACCTCAAGGACCAGAAGCGCGTGCTGCCCTGCGCCGCCTGGGTTGAGGGCGCCTACGGGCTCAAGGGCCTCTATGTCGGCATGCCGGTGGTGAT
>JAVVFE010000319.1:0-3836 GCA_032251175.1 Thermohalobaculum sp. | reverse complement strand
CGCCGAACGAGCGGATCGCAATGGTGGTGTTGTCCTGCTGGCCGCCGTAGACGCGGTAGAAATAATCATTGTCGACGTTGACGCGGTAGAACTGCGCGGTCGGCTGGTTGTACTGGCTCGACCAGGTCTCGCCGCCGTCGAAGGTGACCGCCGCGCCGCCGTCGTTGGCGCCGATCATGATGTCCGAGTCGTTCGGGTTGATCCACAGGTCGTGATGGTCGCCGTGGATGTTGCGCGCGAACTGCTCGAAGGTCTTGCCGCCGTCGACCGAACGCATGAACGGCGCGTTCTGCACGTAGACGGTGTTGGCATCAATGGGGTCGGCGAAGATGTGCATGTAATACCACGACCGCGCCTGCACCCGGCGGGTGCCGTTGACATGGGTCCAGGTCTCGCCCCAGTCGTCGGAGCGCCACACGCCTCCTTTCTCTTCGGCCTCGATCACGGCCCACACGCGCCCGGGTTTCGCCGCCGAAGGCGCGATACCGATCTTGCCCATCAGCTCGGGGAAATCGTCGGTTCCGATCTCGTCCCAGCTCTCGCCGCCGTCGACGGATTTCCAGATGCCCGAGCCCTCGCCGCCGGAGCGGACTGCCCATGGCTGGCGCTGCCAGTCCCACATCGCGGCGTACAGGATGCGCGGGTTGTTCGGATCCATCCGCAGGTCGACCGCGCCGGTGGTTTCATTGACGAACAGCACGCGTTCGAACGTCTCACCGCCATCGGTGGTCTTGTAGACGCCGCGTTCGTCGGTTGCGGCGTAGGCCGCGCCCTGCACGCCGACCCAGAAGGTATTCGGGTCTTCGGGATGAATCTGGATCTCGCCGATGTGGTGGCTTTTCTCCAACCCGAGATGCTTCCAGTTCCGGCCGCCGTCGGTGGAGCGGTAGACGCCGTCGCCATGACTCGAGGCGACACCGCGTACCGGGCTTTCGCCCATGCCGACGACGATGACGTTCGGGTCCGAGGCCGCGATTTCGACATCGCCCACGCTGGCGGTGCCGAACGCCTCGTCGTCGACGGCTTCCCAGTTCTTTCCGGCGTTGCGGGTCACGAACACGCCGCCGGTGGTCCCCATCACGTAGAACTGGTCATCGGAAGGATGACCGGCCACCGCGGTCGCGCGTCCGCCGCGCCACGCCGCCCAGCGCGCCGCCGGCGGGGCTGGGGCGGATGAAGGCGCGGGGGTGGCGCGAGAGGCGCTCCATCCGGGTCTTGTCGCCGAGGATCGAGCCGCCCGAGCGCGCCGAGCTGGGGTCGACCGCCAGCACCGCGACCCGGTGCCCGGCCTCGGCCAGCATCAGGCCCAGCGCCTCGATGAAGGTCGACTTGCCCACCCCCGGCGTGCCGGACAGCCCCAGCCTGAGCGCGCCCCCGGCATGGGGCGCGGTGGCGCGCAGCAGGGCGCGGGCCTCGGCCCGGTGGTCGGGGCGGGTCGATTCCGCCAGCGTGATGGCGCGCGCAAGCGCACGGCGTTCGCCTGCGATCAGGCGGCGGGCAAGCGGGTCGGTCGATCCCTCTGGCATTCGGCGGACCTTTGGGTATTGTGCATCGTGCAAATGGGGTGGCGCCCGGTCCCTATAGCGGCCGGGCAGAGTGCAGTCTATCGACGGGAGCGTCAGGCGCCA
This sequence comes from Thermohalobaculum sp., assembly GCA_032251175.1. Classification (GTDB taxonomy): domain Bacteria; phylum Pseudomonadota; class Alphaproteobacteria; order Rhodobacterales; family Rhodobacteraceae; genus Thermohalobaculum. The sequence goes on along the minus strand of JAVVFE010000319.1, from coordinate 2,208 downwards.
TGCTGTTCCGACCGATGATCGCGCTGGCCGCGGGGGTCGCGGCCGTGCTGATGCCGCCGGCCCTGCGCGAGGCCGGGCATTCGGCCGAGGCCAGTGCCGAGCCGGGCACCTTCGCCGGCATCTACGATTTCTATCTGGGCGGCATCTGGGGCGGCGAGTTCGCCATCGACGCGCGCCTGGGCGATGGCCGCTACCGGGCCGAGGCGGCGGGCAAGACCAAGGGCCTGGTGAGCTTCGTGTGGAATGCCGGGTTCGCCGCGACCACCGACGGCGCGCTGGCGGCGCCCGGCTATGTGCCCGAACGCTATGCCGCCGATGCCTATACCGCGCGGCGCAGCCAGAAGGTCGAGGTGCGCTATGCCGACGGCGCGCCGCGCGAGGTCGCGGCCGAGCCGCCGTTCGAGCCGAAGCCCTGGGCGATCGAGCCGGCGGCGCAGGCCGGGACCTCGGACCCGCTGTCGGCGATGCTGGCGGGGCTGGCGTTGCAACGCGGCGAGGCGCTGTGCGACCGGCGCATCGAGGTGTTCGACGGGCGGCGGCGCTATGTCGTCGAGCTGGGCGCGCCGGTGGCCGATCAGGGCATGATGCGCTGCGCCGCCCTCTATCGCCGCATCGCGGGCTTCAAGCCGGCGCAGATGGAACGCCCGGACTGGCCGCTGGACCTGTGGTTCGCGGCCGGGCCCGACGGGCTGTGGCATCTGGACCGCGCGATGGGCGAGATGAAGTTCGGCATCGCCACGCTGAACCTGCGCGAGGGCTGAGCGAAGGCTGGGCGCGCGGACTGAGTGCGACCCGGGCGACGGCTGAACGCGTGCTCGGCACGGGCGCCCGCCTCGAGGGCTGACAGGGAGCGAACCGGGAAACCACTGAACACGTGCTCGGCGCGCGCCCACATCGCTCGCGGGCCGGGGGCGGGCGTCGCTCGCGGGCCGAGGGCGGGCCGGCTCGCGCGGGGCGCGAGCGCCCGCGCCGCTCGACGCCACGGCGCGCGCGGGCTATCACGCCGCGCATGACCCGCGCCCCCCTTCCCATCGACGAGGCCCTGCCCCGGCTGACCGCGGCGCTGCGGACCGGCACGGCGGCGGTGCTGGCCGCCCCTCCCGGCGCGGGCAAGACCACGCGGGTGCCGCCGGCGCTGGCGGCCGAGCCCTGGGCCGCAGGCGGGCGGATCCTGATGCTGGAGCCGCGCCGGCTGGCGGCCCGCGCCGCGGCCGAGCGGATGGCCGAGGAGGCGGGCGAGCCGGTCGGGCGCGCGATCGGCTACCGCATCCGCGGCGAGACCCGGGTCTCGGCCGCCACGCGCATCGAGGTGGTCACCGAGGGCGTGCTGACGCGGATGTTGCAGGCCGACCCCGACCTGCCGGGCGTGGCGGCGGTGGTGTTCGACGAGGTGCACGAGCGGTCGGTCCACACCGATCTGGGGCTGGCGCTGGTGCGCGAGGTGCAGGCGGCGCTGCGGCCCGACCTGCGGGTGGTGGCGATGTCGGCGACGCTCGAGACCGCGCGCTTTGCCGCGCTGCTGGGCGGCGCGCCGGTGATCGCGAGCGCGGGGCGGATGTTCCCGGTCGAGACCCGCTGGCTGGACCGCCCGCTGGGGCCGGCGACGCGGTTCGAGGATGCCGCCGCCGATCTGGTGGTGCGCGCGATGGCCGAGGGCGGCGCGGGCGACGCGCTGGTGTTCCTGCCCGGCGCGGGCGAGATCGGGCGGGTGGCGGCGCGGCTGGGCTCGCGGCTGCCGGGGGTGGCGATCCGCACGCTTTACGGCGCGATGGACTTCGCCGCCCAGCGCGCGGCGCTGGCCCCCGTGCCCGGCGCACGGCGGGTGGTGCTGGCGACCGCGATCGCCGAGACCTCGCTGACGGTCGAGGGCGTGCGCGTCGTGGTCGATTGCGGCCGGGCGCGGCGGGCGCGGGTGAACCCCGCGACCGGGCTCGCGCGGCTGGTCACCGTGGCGGTGAGCCGGGCCGAGGCCGAGCAGCGCCGCGGCCGCGCCGGGCGGCTGGGGCCCGGCACCTGCTGGCGGATGTGGACCAAGGGCGAGGAGGGCGCGCTGCCCGCCTTCGCTGCGCCCGAGATCCTCGAGACCGACCTCGCCGCCCTGGCGCTGGAACTGGCCGCCTGGGGGGTCGCCGACCCCGCGGGCATGGCCTTCCCCGACCCGCCGCCCGCCCCCGCAGCCCGCGCACCCGATCACCGCGTCACCGCCTG
>JAVVFE010000318.1:0-3842 GCA_032251175.1 Thermohalobaculum sp. | reverse complement strand
GGGCTGCGCTGGCTGGGGCTCGACTGGGACGGCGAGGCGATCAGCCAGGCCTCGCGCGTGGCGCGCCACTCGGCGGTCGCGCACGAGTTGCTGGCGCGGGGCGGCGCCTACAAGTGTTTCGCCACCAAGGACGAGATCGACGCCTTCCGCGAGGCGGCAAAGGCGGAGGGGCGCCCGCCGCTGTTCCTCTCGCCCTGGCGCGATGCCGACCCCGCAACCCACCCCGACGCACCATATGTCATCCGGCTCAAGGCGCCGCGCGAGGGGCAGGTCACGGTCGAGGACAAGGTGCAGGGCACGGTCACCTGGGCCGCCGACCAGATGGACGACCTGATCCTGCTGCGCTCGGACGGCACGCCCGTCTACATGCTGGCGGTGGTGGTCGACGACCACGACATGGGGGTGACCCACATCATCCGCGGCGACGACCACCTGACCAACGCCGCGCGCCAGAGCCTGATCTACCGCGCGATGGGCTGGCAGACGCCGGCCTTCGCCCACATTCCGCTGATCCACGGACCGGACGGCGCCAAGCTGTCGAAGCGCCACGGCGCGCTGGGGGTCGAGGCCTATCGCGACATGGGCTATCTGCCGCAGGCGATGCGCAACTACCTCGCGCGGCTCGGCTGGAGCCACGGCGACGACGAGTTCTTCACCACCGAGCAGGCGATCGACTGGTTCGGCCTCGAGGCGATCGGCCGCAGCCCGGCGCGCTTCGACTTCGCCAAGCTCGAGAACCTCAACGGCCAGCACATCCGCGCGATGGATGACGACGCGCTGATGGCGGAACTGATGAATTATTGTGCAACGCACAATCGCATGATCGACGCACGCCGCCGCGAGATGCTGCGCCAGGCCCTGCCGGGCCTGAAAGATCGCGCAAAGATGCTGCCGCAACTTCTTGATCTGGCGCACTACATCATCGCCGACCGCCCGCTGGTCCCGGACGCCAAGGCGGCCAGCCTGATGGATGCCGATGGGTGTGCGACACTCGCTCGTTTGACGCCGCACCTGCAAAATGCTAGCGACTGGACCGCAGGAAATCTGGAAGAAATCGTCCGCTCCTTCGCCGAAGAACACGACACCAAGCTCGGCAAGGTTGCACAGCCGCTGAGGGCCGCCCTGACGGGACGCGCGATCAGCCCCGGGGTCTTCGACGTGATGGAGACGCTGGGAAAGGCCGAATCGCTGGCGCGTCTGGGAGACGTGGCGCCAGCCCCGGTCTGAGGCCTGTCTGCCGCCTGCACGAGAAAAACGCCGGCACGGGCCGCCGCGCGCGCCCCTGCCCCCAGGACAGATAGGGGAGACACCATGGCCGACGCATCCCGCCGCACCGCAACGCTCACGCTCGACGGCAAGTCGATCGAACTGCCCGTGTTCGACGCGGTGCACGGGCCGTCGGTGATCGATATCCGCAAGCTTTATGCCGACATGGATGTCTTCACCTACGATCCCGGCTTCACCTCGACGGCGAGCTGCGAGTCGACCATCACCTTCATCGACGGCGACAAGGGCGAGCTGCTGTATCGCGGCTACCCGATCGACCAGCTCGCGGAAAAGAGCCACTTCCTCGAGGTCTGCTACCTGCTGCTGTTCGGCGAGCTGCCGAATGCCGCGAAGCTCGCGGATTTCGAGGAGCGGGTGACCAAGCACACCATGCTGCACGAACAGATGGTGTATTTCTTCCGCGGCTTCCGGCGCGACGCCCACCCGATGGCGGTGATGTGCGGCGTGGTCGGCGCGATGTCGGCGTTCTACCACGACTCGACCGACATCACCGACGCCTGGCAGCGCGAGGTCGCGCAGATCCGGCTGATCGCCAAGATGCCGACGATCGCCGCCTGGGCCTACAAGTATTCGATCGGCCAGCCGTTCGTCTACCCGCGCAACGACCTCGATTACGCCTCGAACTTCCTGCACATGTGCTTTGCCACGCCCTGCGAGGAATATGTCGTCAACCCGGTCCTGGCCCGCGCCATGGACCGGATCATGACGCTGCACGCCGATCACGAGCAGAATGCCTCGACTTCGACGGTGCGGCTGGCGGGATCGAGCCACGCGAACCCCTTCGCCTGCATCGCGGCCGGTGTCGCCAGCCTCTGGGGGCCCGCGCATGGCGGCGCCAACCAGGCGTGTCTGGAAATGCTGCGCGAGATCGGCTCGCCCGACCGCGTGGACGAGTATGTCCGCAAGGCGCAGGACAAGAACGACGGCTTCCGCCTGATGGGTTTCGGCCACCGGGTCTACAAGAATTACGACCCGCGCGCCAAGGTGATGCAGGAGACGGCGAAGGAAGTGCTCGACCTGCTCGGCGTCACCAGCAACCCGATCCTGCAGACGGCGCAGGCGCTGGAGAAGCGCGCGCTGGAGGACGACTACTTCATCTCGAAGAAGCTCTATCCCAACGTCGATTTCTACTCGGGCATCATTCTCGAGGCGATGGGCTTCCCGACCGCGATGTTCACGCCGATCTTCGCGCTGTCGCGCACAGTGGGCTGGATCGCGCAGTGGAAGGAGATGATCGAGGACCCGGTGCAGAAGATCGGCCGGCCACGGCAGCTCTACACCGGTGCCGCGATGCGCAACTACATCGACATCGAAACGCGCTGAGGCTTCGCCGCCTGGCACGCAGGGCGCGGGTGGTGAGAGCCTTCCGCGCCCTTCGCATGTCCGAGGGGTGCGCCCGGCTACCCGGTGCGGGCGTCGAGCACGCGCAGCACCGAGCGCGCCGCCCTGAGCGAAGGGGCCTCGCCACCACGCCCAAGCGCGGTCAATGCCGCCTCGGCCGCGGCGATCTGGGCCGCGCGTTCCGGGGTATCACCAAGCAGCCGCGAGACCGCCGGGACCAGCGCGTCGGCGGTCGCCGCTTCCTGATAGAATTCGGGCACGGCACGGCTGCCGGAGGCGAGGTTGACGAGGTTCGCGGTCTCGACCCGCAGCAGGCGCCGGACGATCATCGCCGTCAGCGGCGCCGCCCTGTAGGCCGCGACATGCGGCGTGCCGCCCGCCGCCATCTCGAGCGTCACGGTGCCCGAGGCAACCAGCCCGGCATCGGCGGCGGCGAAGGCGAGCCGTTTCTCGGCCTCGCCCAACTCGGGCACCACGAAGACGGGGGCGAGCGCGGCGAACCCCGCCGTGACCTCGGCCACCACCGTCTCGGCGACCGGGACGACGAACCGCAGGCCCGGGTGATGTGCCAGCAGGCGGTGCGCGGTCTCGGCGAAGACCGGCAGCAGCCGCGCCACCTCGCCGCGGCGCGACCCGGGCGCCAGCAGCAGAACCGGCGCGTCCGGCGCAATCGCATGGCGCGCACGAAACGCCGCGCACTCGGGCCCGGTCACGGCGGGGCGCTCGGCGATCGGGTGGCCGACGAAATCGCAGGTCATGCCCGCGGCCTGCATGTAGGGCGGCTCGAAGGGCAGCAACGCCAGGACATGATCGACATACCGCGCCATCGCGGCTGCCCGGCCGGGGCGCCAGGCCCAGACCGAAGGGGCGACATAGTGGATGGTCGGGATCGCGGGGGCGGCGGCGCGAACCCGCCGCGCCACCCGCAGGCTGAAGCCCGGGCTGTCGATGGTGAGCAGGGCGTCGGGCCGTGTCGCCAGCACATCCGCCGTCACCTGCCGCAAGCGGCGCAGGATCGCGGGCAGGCGCGGCAGGACCTCGGCCAGTCCCATGACCGAAAGCTCGGCGATGTCGAACAGCGGCGCCAGCCCCGCGGCCTGCATCTCGCGCCCGCCGAGGCCCGCGAACCTGATCCCGGGGCGCTCGGCCCTGAGCGCGCGCATCAGCGCCGCGCCCAGCCGGTCGCCCGAGGGCTCGCCGGCGACGAGGTAGAT
>JAVVFE010000317.1:0-3842 GCA_032251175.1 Thermohalobaculum sp. | reverse complement strand
CTTCATGGTGCGCGCCGGCGTCGACGCGGCCACCTCCGACATCGCCCGGATCGAGGAGCTGGAACGCTGGATCGCCGAGGAGACCCCCTTCCCCCCCTCGGTCGCCGCCCGCTTCACCGGCGACCGCGAGGAACAGCAGGAAAGCATGGCCTTCCTCGGCAAGGCCTTCGCCGGCGCGCTGGGGCTGATGTTCGTGATCCTGCTCGCGCAGTTCAACTCGCTCTACAACGCGGTCCTCGTGCTCTCGGCGGTGGTGATGTCGGTCGCCGGCGTGCTGGTGGGCATGATCGTGATGGGGCAGACCTTCTCGATCATCATGACCGGCACGGGCATCGTCGCGCTGGCGGGCATCGTCGTGAACAACAACATCGTGCTGATCGACACCTACCAGGACTTCTCGCGCCGGATGCCACCGCTCGAGGCCATCGTGCGCACCGCCGAAGCCCGCATCCGCCCGGTGCTGCTGACCACCATCACCACCATGGCGGGGCTCGCGCCGATGATGTTCGCGGTCTCGCTCGATTTCGCCAACGGGCGCGTGCTGCAAGGCCAGCCGACCGCGCTCTGGTGGGTGCAGCTTGCCACCGCCGTGGTGTTCGGGCTGGGGATCGCCACGTTCCTCACGCTGATCGTGACCCCCGCGGCGCTGGCCGCACGGATCTGGGTGAGCAAGGGCGCGGGCGTCGGGCTGCGGCTCGGCTGGCACCTCGCGCGTGCGGCGCTCTCGCCCGGCCACCGCAACCACCCCTACCTCGCCGACTGGCGCCTGCGCGCGGCGCTGGCCCGCACCGAGGGCGCCGAAATCATCTGGGACGAGCACCCGACCCCGCCCAGCCGCCGCCTGATCCGCGCAGCCGAATAGGCCCCAGCCCCCACCGCTCGCGCCCCCCTCCCCCCGTGTGGGGGAAGACCGGCAAGGGGGCCTTCCCCGCCCTCACCACCCGCGCCTCCCTCCCCCCTCGTGGGGGAGGGTCGGGGTGGGGGTCTCCGGTCCCCCCGGACCCCCGCCTCACGCTTCTTCTTCGGCCTCCGCCTCCTGGCGGGCCCACATCTCGGCATAGCGCCCGCCGAGGGCGATCAGCCGCTCGTGCCGGCCGCGCTCGACCACGCGGCCCGCCTCCAGCACCACAATCTCGTCGGCCTCGACCACCGTCGACAGCCGGTGCGCGATCATCAGCACCGTGCGCCCCTGCCCCAGCCGGCGCAGTTCCGCCTGGATCTCGCGTTCCGTGCCGGTGTCGAGCGCCGAGGTCGCCTCGTCCAGGATCAGGATCGGCGGGTCCTTCAGGATCGTGCGCGCGATCGCCACCCGCTGCTGCTCGCCGCCCGACAGCTTCAGGCCCCGCTCGCCCACCATGGTGTCGTAGCCCTCGGGCAGCGCCGCGACGAAGTCGTGGATGCGCGCCGAACGCGCGGCGCCCTCGATCTCGGCCTGCGTCGCCCCCTCGGCGCCATAGGCGATGTTGTAGCCGATGGTGTCGTTGAACAGCACGGTGTCCTGCGGCACCACGCCGATCGCCGCCCGGATCGTGGCCTGCTGCACCGCGCGCAGGTCCTGCCCGTCGATCTCGATGGCGCCGCCCGTCACGTCGTAGAAGCGGAACAGCAGCCGCGCGATGGTGGACTTGCCCGCCCCCGACGGCCCCACCACCGCCAGCGTCCGCCCGCCCGCCACGTCGAAATCCACGCCCTTCAGGATCGGCCGTTCGGGCCCATAGCCGAACTCGACCGCGCGAAAGCGCACGCGCCCCTCGCCCACCCGCAAGGGCGGCGCGCCGGGGCGGTCGACCACCTCGGCCGGCGTGTCGGTCAGCGCATACATCTCGCGCATGTCGATCATCGACTGCCGGATCTCGCGGTAGACCGTGCCGAGGAAGTTCAGCGGCACGGTGATCTGGATCAGGAAGGCGTTGACCATGACAAAGCTGCCCACGGTCTGCGTCCCCGCCTGCACCGCCAGCGCCGACATCACCATCACCGCCGCCAGCCCCGCCGCGATGATCGCCGCCTGCCCGGCGTTGAGGACCCCCAACGAGGTCGCGGTCTTGATCGCCGCCTCCTGATAGGACGCCATCGCCCGGTCGTAGCGTGCGCTCTCGCGCCCCTCGGCGTTGAAATACTTCACCGTCTCGTAGTTCAGCAGGCTGTCCACCGCCTTCTGGTGCGCGTCCTGGTCGTCCTTGTTCATCTGCACGCGGATCTTCAGCCGCCACTCGGTGACGCGGAAGGTGAACACCACATAGGCGGCGATGGTCGCCAGCAGCACGGCGAAATAGGCCAACCCGAACTCGACCCAGAAGATCACGCAGACGACGATCAGCTCCAGCGCCAGCGGCACGACGTTGAACACCAGGAACCGCAGCAGGAAGTCGATCGCCTTGATGCCGCGGTCGACCACCCGGCTCAGTTCGCCGGTGCGCCGCGCCAGGTGGTAGCCCAGACTCAGCCGGTGGACATGCGCGAAAGTCCGGTTCGCCAGCCTCCGCAGCGCGTGCTGGCTGACCCGCGCGAAGATCATGTCGCGCACCTGCTGCAACACGGTGCCCGCCAGGCGCACCACGCCGTAAGCCAGCACCAGCGCCGCCGGCGCGGCCACCGCCTGCGCCGCCGTCCCGGGCCCCAGCGCGTCCACCGCCGCGCGGTAGAGGTAGGGGGTCACGATCGTCGCGCCCTTGGCCGCGACCAGCAGCATCAGCGCCACGACCACTCGCAGCCGCAAGTCGGGCCGACCGGCAGGCCACAGGTCGGGCAGCACCCGCCACAGCGTCGTGATATCCGGCGTCCCCTCGGTCGGGGACCGCCGCCGCGATCGGCGCATCGGTTTCTCCGGTCAGCCCACCCGCACACTCGCCCGGCGTCTGTCGGGCATGTCGTCGCTTTGGCGCAGTGTCCACTTGCGCCACGGCCAAGGCACCCGGCGCAGTGTCGCACCCGGCCCGGCCGGCACGCAAACCCGCCCGCCGTGCCTGCCCGCGGCCGACCCGGGACCGCGGGCCTCCGCATCGCCCCTGCTCGCGGCTCGGGTTCGCCCTGCCGCGCTCGGGCCGGACGGGCGCGGCGCTCCCCGAAAGCGCGCCGGCGCCCTGTGCTGGCCCGCCTATTCGGTCGCGATCAGTTCGGGGATGGCGAACACCTGCCCCGGATAGATCAGGTCGGGATCGCGGATCTGCCCGGCATTGGCGCCGAAGATCACCGAATAGCGCAAGCCCTGGCCGTAATGCTGCTCGGCGATGCGCCACAGGTTGTCGCCGCGTTGCACCACGATCTGCCGCTGGCGCGCTGCGACCGGGGTCGCGCCGTCGTCATAGGCAAAGGGCATCTCCAGCCGGCTCGCGACCTCGCCATTGGCCGCCACCTCGTCGAAGCGCAGCAGATGCGCCCCCTCGGCTGCCGCGCGCGGCAGCGTCACCTGCCAGGCGCCATCGGGCGCCACCGCGGCATCCGCCACGAACACCGCATTGGCATAGGCGCGCACCGCATGGCCCGGGCGCGCGCGTCCCGCCGCCACCGCGTCGCCGCCGGGGCTGTAGGTGATGCGGTCCAGCACCACCCGCCCGGCCTCCCCGGCCGCGGGTTGCAGCACTGCCACGCTCTCGGCCGCGGGCGCGACCAGCACGGGCGCCTCGGCCGTGTCGGGCGAGGGCAGGATCACCACCGGCGCGCTCAGCGCGGCCTGCGCGGGCTCGGCGGCTGCCGGCTCGGCTGCGGCCTCGGCCGCCGGGGTTTCGCCCGCGGCTGCCGCAGACGCTTCGGCGACGGCCGGCCCTGCCGGCTCGGCAGGCGCCGCCTCACCCTGCGGCACGGCCGAGCCAGCCGCCGCGCCCGTCGCGGCCGCGTCCCCT
>JAVVFE010000316.1:0-3868 GCA_032251175.1 Thermohalobaculum sp. | reverse complement strand
CTGGCTCGATTACGACCTGCCCGCGCATCTCGTCGGCCGGCTGTGGGGGGGGCGGTATCGCGGCCAGACCCAGCGCTGGTTCGCCCTGCGCTTCGAGGGCGACGACAGCGAAGTCGACATCGCCAGTCACACGCCCGAATTCAACCGCTGGGCCTGGATGCCGCGCGACGCCCTGATCGAGCGCATCGTGCCGTTCAAGCGCGACACCTATGCGGCGGTGTTCGACGAATTCGCCGACCTGCTCGGCTGAGGATGCGCTGCGCCCCGGGGGCGCAGCCGCGCATCGCTGGCCGGTCGCATCCCATCCAGAGGCGTCACAGCACCTTGTACCGGTCGCCGGGCGAGCGTGTGCGCCGGATGTCGTCAGCGGGCGTCTGGCCGCTGCCTTCGGGGACGAAGACGAAGTCGGCGCCGAACCTGTAGACCGTCGCGCAGCCGCTTGCGCCCTCAGCCCAGTCCTGTTGCCATTGCCGGCAGATCAGCCCGCTGCCGCCGTCCTCGCGAACCGACCATGCCCCGCGATTCCGCTCGGACCCGCCGTCATCGGCCAGCGCGAGCCCCGTAAGCGTTCCGTCCGCCCCCAGATAGACATGCCAGACGCGCCTGGCGCCGGCATGGCTCAGCGTCGCGTCCGCGAGATAGATCCGGATCTCGGCGGCGGTCAGCGGCAGCGCGCCGCGGTCGACAATGTCCTGGCCGGTGCCGACGATCCTGTCGGCCTCGGGCGTGAGGTCCGAGGACTGGCAGGCGCCAACCAGCCAGGCGAGCATCAGTGCAGCCCCAAGCCTGCTCGATCGCAGCATCTTCCACCCCCCTCGGATCCCGTCGTGCATGCCCTGTCATCCTTCCGCCTTCGAGTCCGGCGCGCAATCCCGAAGCGGGCAGGACGCGGCATTCCGCCGGCATCGCGGGCGGCACCCCCTGAAGCAGAACAGCGCGCCATGCTGACGGCGCGCTGTTGTGCATCACGACGCGAAGGGATTGCGGTCAGCCGCCCACCCGCTCCGCGATCGCCTTGATGTCGTTGAGCTTCAGCGCCTCGGCAGCGGCCCGTTCGGCGGGGGCTGCGGCGGCCGCGGCGGCGAACGCCTCGACCTTGCCGGCGATCCAGTCGCGCGTCATCGCGCTCGCCTCGATCGCTTCCTCGGCCAACACCGAGACCGCGTCGGGCGAGATCTCGGCGAACCCGCCGGTGACGAAATAGCCGGTCTCGACGCCGCCTTCGCGCACCGTGACATAGCCCGGGCGCAGCGTCGTCAGGAAGGGCGCGTGGTTCGGCATCGCCGTCAGATCGCCGCCCATCCCCGGCACGGTCACCGAGTCGGCGCTGGCCGAGGCGAGCTTGCGCTCGGGGCTCACCAGCTCGAAAGTCATCTTGTCCGCCATCTCGTCACTCCGCCCTTGCCGGGGTTGCGATCGCCGCATCGAACTGCGCGACCGCGGCCTCGAACTTGTCCCGGCAGCCCGGGTTGCAGAACCCGACCACCCGCCCGCGATAGCGGGTCAGGCTGTCGGGCGCAACCGGTTTGCCCGACCACGGACAGGTCTGGTTGACGCAATCCGCAAGATCGGGCGCGCCGGTCATCGCCGGTCAGGCCGCCGCTGCCATCTTCTCGGCTTTGGCGACCACCTCGTCGATGTCGCCGACCATGTAGAAGGCCGCCTCCGGCAGATGATCGTATTCGCCCGCGACCACCGCCTTGAACGACGCGATGGTCTTCTCCAGCGGCACCTGCACGCCGGGGAAGCCGGTGAACACCTGCGCCACGTCGAACGGCTGGCTGAGGAAGCGTTGCAGCTTGCGGGCGCGCGCGACCGTCAGCTTGTCCTCCTCCGACAGCTCGTCCATGCCCAGGATCGCGATGATGTCCTGGAGCGCCTTGTAGCGCTGCAGGATGCCCTGCACGTCGCGCGCCACCTGGTAGTGCTCGTCGCCGATCACCGCGGGGTCGAGCAGGCGCGAGGTCGAGTCGAGCGGGTCGACGGCGGGGTAGATGCCAAGCTCGGCGATCTGGCGCGACAGCACGGTGGTGGCGTCGAGATGCGCGAACGAGGTCGCCGGCGCCGGGTCGGTGAGGTCGTCGGCCGGCACATAGATCGCCTGAACGCTGGTGATCGAGCCCGCCTTGGTCGAGGTGATGCGCTCCTGCAACGCGCCCATGTCGGTGGCGAGCGTCGGCTGGTAGCCCACCGCCGAGGGGATGCGGCCCAACAGCGCCGACACCTCGGAGCCCGCCTGGGTGAAGCGGAAGATGTTGTCGACGAAGAACAGCACGTCGGTGCCAGACTGGTCGCGGAACTGCTCGGCCAGCGTCAGGCCGGTGAGCGCCACGCGGGCACGCGCCCCCGGCGGCTCGTTCATCTGGCCGTAGACCAGCGCCACCTTCGACTCGCTCAGATTGTCGGGGACGATGACGCCCGATTCGATCATCTCGTGATAGAGGTCGTTGCCCTCGCGGGTGCGCTCGCCGACGCCCGCGAACACCGAGAAGCCGGCATGCACCTTGGCGATGTTGTTGATCAGTTCCATGATCAGCACGGTCTTGCCGACGCCGGCGCCGCCGAACAGGCCGATCTTGCCGCCCTTGGCGTAGGGCGCCAGCAGGTCCACCACCTTGATGCCGGTGACCAGCACCTCGGACTCGGTCGACTGCGACACGAAATCGGGCGCGGGCTGGTGGATCGCGCGGGTCTCGGTCGCATCGACCGGGCCCTTCTCGTCCACCGGCTCGCCGATCACGTTCAGGATGCGCCCCAGCGTCGCGTTGCCCACCGGCACCGCGATCGGCGCGCCGGTGTCCTTCACCTCCTGGCCGCGGACCATGCCCTCGGTTGCGTCCATGGCGATGGTGCGCACCGTGTTCTCGCCCAGATGCTGCGCGACTTCCAGCACCAGCCGGTTGCCGTTGTTGGTCGTCTCCAGCGCGTTGAGGATCGCGGGCAGTTCGTCGTCGAAGCGAACGTCGACGACGGCGCCGATCACCTGCGTTACCTTACCGACAGCCTGAGCCATTCGTCGTCTCCCGTGGTCGTCAGAGCGCCTCGGCGCCCGAGATGATCTCGATCAGTTCCTTGGTGATCGCGGCCTGGCGCGAGCGGTTGTAGACGATCGTCAGCTTGTCGATCATCTCGCCCGCGTTGCGGGTCGCGCTGTCCATGGCGGACATCCGCGCGCCCTGTTCCGAGGCCGCGTTTTCGAGCAGCGCGCGGAACACCTGCACCGCAAGGTTGCGGGGCAGCAGGTCCGCGAGGATCGCATCCTCGTCCGGCTCGTATTCATAACCGGTGCCGGCCCCGCCCCCGGCGTCCTCGTCGAAGGTGGCGGGGATCAACTGCTGCGCGGTCGGGACCTGCGTCATGACCGACTGGAAGCGGTTGAAATACACCGTCGCGACATCGAATTCGCCGGCGTCGAAGCGGCTCAGCACGTCCTGCGCGATCGCCTGGGCATTGGCATAGCCCACGCGCTTCACCTCCGTCAGGTCGACATGGCCGATGAACAGGTCGGCATGATTGCGCTTGAGCTGCTCGCGCCCCTTCTTGCCGATCGTCAGGATCTTGATCGTCTTGCCGGCGGCGACCAGCTTGTCGATGTCCAGACGCGCGCGCTTGACGATCTGGCTGTTGAAGCCGCCGCACAGCCCGCGCTCGGACGTGGCGACGATCAGCAGATGCACGTCCTGCCGCCCGGTTCCGGCCAGCAGGCGCGGCGCCGTCGGGCTGTCCTTCGCGGCACGGGCGAGGTTGCCCAGCACCACGTCCATCCGCTCGGCAAAGGGACGCGCGGCCTCCGCCGCCTCCTGCGCACGGCGCAGCTTGGCGGCGGCGGCCATCTGCATCGCCTTGGTGATCTTCCGGGTCGATTTGA
>JAVVFE010000315.1:0-3873 GCA_032251175.1 Thermohalobaculum sp. | reverse complement strand
CGCACCCCCGCGCTCTGCTGCGGCCGCACATACCTTTCGGCCGGCATGGCGGCCGAGGCGAAGGCCGAGATTGCCCGCACCATTGACGCCCTGCGCCCGGCGCTGGACAACGGCGCCGCCGTCGTCGGCCTCGAGCCCTCGTGCCTGTTGACCTTCCGCGACGAGGCTCCGGCGCTGCTCGACGACTGGAGCGCCGAGGACGGCGCCCGCATCATGCTGTTCGAGGAATTCCTCGCCACCCGCGCGGCCAAAGGCCAACTCGACCTGCCCCTCGCGCCGCTCGCCGCCTCGACGGCGCTGCTCCACGGGCATTGCCACCAGAAATCCTTCAACGTCATGGGCCCGGTGCGAGAGGTGCTGGGCCTGATCCCGGGGCTCAGGGTCGAGCCGATCGCGTCATCGTGTTGCGGCATGGCCGGCGCCTTCGGCTATCAGGCGGAAACGCTGGCGGTCAGCCGCGCCATGGCGGAGCTGAGCCTGCTGCCGAAGGTGCGCGCGGCCGCCGAGGGCGCTATCGTCGTGGCCGACGGCACCTCGTGCCGCCACCAGATCGCCGACGGCACGGGCCGGGCGGCGCTGCATGTGGCGCGGGTGCTGGCGGAAAGCTCGGAAAGGGCGCTGACGTGAACGAGACCTTCGCCCCGATCCAGCGCCTGCTGCCCGACGCGCTCAGCGACCGGCTGCGCGAGATGATCATTGAGGGCGACCTTTCGCCGGGCGCCAAGATCAATGAGCGCGAGCTGTGCGAGGCCTTCGGCGTCTCGCGCACGCCATTGCGCGAGGCGGTGCAGGCGCTGGCGAAGGAAGGGCTGATCCAGATCACCCCACGCCGCGGCGCGCGCGTGGCGCCGATGACGGTGGCCGACCTCGACGAGGTGTTCCCGATCATGGGCGCGCTGGAATCGCTGGCGGGGGAACTCGCCTGCGCCCGCCTCACGCCGAACGTGGTGGCCGAGATCCGGGTGCTCCACCTCGCCATGGTCGCAGCCTTCGAGCGCGGCGACCGCCACAGCTATTTCCGGCTGAACGAGGAGATCCACGACCGCATCTTCAAGGCCGCGGGCAACCAGACCCTGATCCAGATCCGCCGCAGCCTCGCCGCCCGCGTGCGCCGCGCCCGGTTCCGCGCGAACCTGTCGCCCCAGCGGTGGCAGAAGGCGGTGGCCGAGCACGAGGAGATCGTGGCAGCTCTCGAGGCCGCCGACGGTCCCCGCCTCGGGCGGCTGTTGCGCGATCACCTTGCCGGAAAGCTCGAGACGGTTCGCGCGGCCATCCTCGCCGAAGCGGCCGCGGCCGAGGATTGACCCCGCCTCAGGCGCAGTTGCGGCAGCGGGGCGCGTGAGGGACGAGATCGAGCCGCTCCTCGGCGATCGGCTCGCCGCAATTGACGCAGAAGCCGTAGGTGCCGTCCTCGACCCGCTTCAGCGCCGCCTCGATCATCCGCATCTCGGTGACCCCGGCCTGTCCCAGCCCCTCGAGCACCTCGTCACCCTCGCGCTCGGTGGCGCGCTCCTCGAAATCGGCGGGCGCAGGGGCGTCAAGCTGCGCTTCGACCCCGGTGACGCGGGCCGTAAGCTCGGCAAGGCGCGCTCGCAGGCGCGCTTCGTAATGGCTGACATCCTTCACGCGGCGTTCCTCTCCCTCGCTCCGCGCGCCCGGCCTGCACCGGTCGCGTCCGGACAACCCTAAGCCGAACGCCGGGCCGGACGGAAGCCCCCGCCGCGCCCGGCCCCGCATCGCGGGCTTCCCTCAGGCCGCGCCCCGGTGTCAGACTGCGCCGCATCGCGCCATGGCGCGCGCGCCAACCACAGGGGAGATGACCCGATGACCTTCTCGATCGTTGCCCGCGACCCGGCATCGGGCCAGTTCGGGGTCGCCGTCACCAGCCGCTTCTTCGCCACCGGTGCGCTGGTGCCCCATGTCCGCCCCGGCCGGGCGGCGGTCGCGACGCAAGCCTTCGTCAGTCCCCTCTGGGGCATCGAGGCCGCCGACCGGCTGGCGGCGGGCGAGGCACCCGAGGCCGTGATCGCGAGCCTGACGGCGCGCGACGCAGGCGCGGCGCACCGCCAGATCCACATGATCGACGGCGCGGGCCACATCGGGCAATTCACCGGGTCCAGATGCGTCGATTGGGCGGGGCATGTGGCGGGCGAGAACGTCTCGGTTGCCGGCAACATGCTGGCGGGGCCGCAGGTGATCGCGGCCGCCCTCGCCGCCTGGCAGGCGGCGGCCGCCCTCCCCTTCCCGGAACGCTTCATGACCGCGATGGAGGCGGGCGAGGCCGCAGGCGGCGACAAGCGCGGGCGCCAGTCGGCGGCGCTGAGGATCCACCGCGCCGACGCCTATCCCTGGATCGACCTGCGCGCCGACGACCACGCCGCCCCGCTGGGGGAACTGCGCCGCCTCTGGGACGTGGCGCATGAGCGTTTCCTGCATTTCGCCGAGGCGATGCCGACGGCGGCGAATTTCTCGGGTACCACCGACCGCACCGACCTCGACGCCCGCATCGCCGCCGAGGAACGCCGCCGCGCCGCGGCCGGCATCCCCTCGCGCTCGTTCGCGACGCCGCTGGTCTGAGGGTCGCGCCTTCACCCACTCGCGCCCGGCCCCGGGCTGGACCCGGGGCCTCGCGGTCATCGCGGTCTGGGCAGCACTGCGTGGGGAGCGGCGAGCGACAACCGGAACCGTGCGGCGGTTCGCCCTGCCGCGCCTGTCATTCGCCCCGCAGGCCCGGGCTCGCCACGGGGCGCCGATGCCGCCGCTCACCACGCGGAGGCCCCGGCTCGGGGGCCGGGGCAGCGGAACCTCGGGTGCGCCGCGCCGACCTCACCCCCCGCCCGGCCGCCCCGCCGCATAGGCGTCGAGCCTGCGCCCCAGCGCCCCCACCCCCGCATGCAGCGCCACCGTCATCAGCGCCAGCACGATCAGGGCTGCGAACATCAGGTCGGTCTTGGCCCGCCCGTTCGCCAGCAGCATCAGATACCCCAGCCCTTGCGAGGCCCCCACCCATTCGCCGATCACCGCGCCGATGGGCGCATAGACCGCCGCGAGCCTGAGCCCCGAGGCAAAGGCCGGCAGCGCGGCCGGCAGGCGCAGGAACACCAGCGTCCGGCCGCGCCCTGCCCCCATGGTCTGCGCGAGGTCCAGCAGCCCCGGATCGGTGCGCCTCAGCCCGTCGAGAAAGGCCGACGCCACCGGGAAATAGATGATCAGCAGGGTCATCGCGATCTTCGACCAGATGCCATAGCCCAGCCACAGCGTCAGCAGCGGCGCCAGCGCGAACACCGGCACGGCCTGCGTGAACACCAGAACCGGCATCACCGCCCGTGCCAGCCGCGGCGCCGCGACCAGTTGCACCGCCGTCAGCGCCCCCAGCGCCGAGCCCAGCACGATCCCCGCGATCACCTCGGCCGCCGTCACCGTGAAATGCTGTGCCAGCAGCAGGCGCGCGTCCCACAGCGCCACGGCAACCCGCCCCGGCCCGGGCAGGATGAAGGGCGGCACACCGGTGGCCCAGACCAGCGCCTGCCACAGCGCGATGGCGACCACCGCCACGCCGATGACCCCTGCAACGCGGCTCATGGCGCAGCCTCCGCCACCACGCCATCGGGCGCGCGCAGCGCCGCCAGCAGCGCCGCCTGCGCCTCCAGCGTCTCGCGCGCGCCCGCCTCGCGGATCGGCGGGCTCGCGGGCGCAGGAAACGGGCGCAAGCCCGCTTCGGTCATCACATGGATCGCGTGGCCCAGCCGCGCCGCCTCGGCCGGGTCGTGGGTCACGATCAGCACCGTCCGGCCCGCCAGCACGCGGAAGGCCAGCTCCTGCATTTCCGCCCGGGTGCGGGCGTCGAGCGCCGAGAACGGCTCGTCCAGCAGC
>JAVVFE010000314.1:0-3896 GCA_032251175.1 Thermohalobaculum sp. | reverse complement strand
AGCGATGGGTCATGGGTGAGTGCAGCGCGCAAGCACGCCTCGGCCTCGCCCGGGCGGTCGCTCCGCGCCAGCAGCAGGCCGAGGTTCAGGTGTGCCTCGGCATAGACCGGATCGAGCCGCAGGGCAGCCTGGTAGTGCGCGTGCGCCTCGGCCGTCCTGCCGAGGTCGGCCAGGGCATTGCCGAGATTGTTCCGGGCCTGCGGGTCGTCGGGCGCTGCCGCCACCGCGCGGCCAAGCTCGCGCGCCGCCGCGCCCGCCTGGCCCAGCGCCAGCAGGGCGGTGCCGAGGCCGAACAGCAGATCCGCCGTCGCCGGCTGGCACGCCAGCGCCCGCCGGTAGGCCCGGACTGCGTCCTCCTGCCGGTCCGTGGCGCGGCAGACCTCGGCGAGATGGAACAGGCACAATGGTTCGTGCGGGCGGAGCCGGGCGGCGCGGGTCAGCAGGTCGAGCGCGCCTGCGTTGTCGCCGCGCACATGCAGCAGGGCGCCGAGCCAGTTCAGCGCCGTGGGCTCGTCGGGCGTCGATGCCAGGATCTGCCGGTAGAGCCGCTCCGCCTCGTCGAGGCGCCCCGCCTGCCGGAAGCTGGCGGCAGCCGCGAGCGCC
This sequence comes from Thermohalobaculum sp., assembly GCA_032251175.1. GTDB lineage: Bacteria > Pseudomonadota > Alphaproteobacteria > Rhodobacterales > Rhodobacteraceae > Thermohalobaculum. The sequence continues at coordinate 3,293 of JAVVFE010000314.1, read as the reverse complement.
GTTCGCAGGTCGCGCGCCGCCGGGTCGTCGGCGCCGCGGGTCTGGCTGGTGATGCGCCGGCGTGCCTTGCGGTTCACGGGGCTTCCCTTCGCGTGACGGCGATCTGTCGCGAGTCCCGCCGATGATGTCCCGAGTCGCGGCTGCGCGTGAATAGGGATGTTGCCGGCCGATGAATTTGGCCGCCCGCGCGGGGGAGGGACACGGGGTGCGCGGGCGGCCGGTTCTCCGGGGTCTGGCGATGCGCCCGGAGCGCCGTCTGCCGGGGCTTCCACCCCCCACCTGCCTCGGGGTGGAAGCGCCGACCCACGGCGTCGTCACGCGGTCGAGCCGGAACGGCGGGGGCCGCCTTCCCGGCTCGACGTTTCAGAAGAAGAACTGGCCGGCGAACTGGACGCGCTGGGCATCGTTGTCGAGATCGCTGTCCTCGAAGCCGCGCTTGCCGTAGATCCATTCGAGGCCGAACTGGATCCGCTCGGTCGGTTTCCACATCAGGTTGACGTGGATCGATTCCAGCTTCTCGGTCTCCTCTTCACCGAAGGTGTCTTCGACCACATAGCGGCCGTAGACGACGTTCGAGCGCAGCGTGTCGGTCCAATTATGGGTATAGCCGGCGGCAACGCCCCACGCCTCGATCGTGTCGAGCTGGCCGTTGCGGAACGTCGCATCCTGGTTCGCGCCGTTGATGAGATAGCGCCCGATCCCGTCGCCATAGGTGAAGTTCGCGACGAACGAGTCGCCGCCGAGGGCGGGCAGGAATTCGCCGAGGTTCAGTGTGCCCGCCGCGAGCACGCCCCAGCCGAATTCCTCGTCTTGGACGCCGGCGCCGTCATCGACCTCGAGCAGGCGGGCGACGCCGGACAGGTTGGCGCTGCCCCAGTCATCGGCATAGGTGGCGCGGGCCGTGAAGTCGGGCAGCGTGTCGATGCCGAAATTGACGTCGTCATTGCGCCGGGTGCCGCCGAGGGTTCCGTCCCTTTCGCCGGTGGCGGCGTCGAGGGAGAGGCCGCTGAGTTCGGAGTTTTCCAGCGAGGCCGAGAGCGACAGGTTCTCGATCCCGTCATAGGTGTAGCGCAACTGCCCCTGCCGGACGAAGGGGATGCCGACCGGGCCGAAGAAGTCGACCGTGTCGGGGTAGGAATCGAGATACATGAAGTTCGACCAGGTCTGGCCGACCAGCACCGGCCCGAGCTGTCCATAGGCATGGCGCAGACGGAACGAGGTCGAGTTCGAGAAGGTCTCGTTGCCGCCCGTGCCGAAGAAGTCGCCCTCGATGAAGGTCTTGGCCTGGCCGAACGGGGTCGGTGTCACGGTCGAGATGTTGATCCGGGTCTGCTTGGCGTGGGCCCGGAAGTTGCCGTTCTGGTTGTCCTTGGTCGAGCCGTCGGCCGGGATCGAGCTGAAGGTGAAGGAGTCGCCGAGGTCCGAGTTGACGTCGTAGATGAAGTCGGCCTTGACGTAGCCGCCGATCTTGATCGACGTGTCGGTTCCGGGCAGCTTGAACGACCCCGGAATATCGCCGCCGGTGACCACGTTGGCGGGCGCGATGGTCGATGGCAGCGACGCCACCTGTTCCTTCTGCTGCTCGATCTGCTGGTCCTGCTGCTCGATGCGCTCCTGTTGTGCGCTCTGCTGCGCCTTGAGGTCTTCGAGCTGCTGCATGAGTTGCTCCATCTGGCGCTGGAGCTGTTCGAATTTGGCCTGATCGGCCGCCGGCTGTCCGGATTCGGTTGCGTATGCGTGGCTGCCGATTGTCAGCGCGACCGAGCCCATCAGCGCCGTCCGCGCCACTTTCGCGGCTAGGTTTGTCACCGAGACCATTCCTGGTGTCCCCCGTCTGATTGCGATCCTCGTTCCCGATCCCCAAGGCAAGCAGCTGCCTCAGCCCGGTGGGAAAAGCCTAGGCGGCGCCATTGCTGTGTGTCTTTGGCTGGGCGCGACAGGGAAACTTGCCACATCGCGACAGTGTTTTGAAAATATAATAAAAACAAATAATTAGGTGGAAACTCAAATGCTGGCAGCAGAGGTTTTCAGGCCGCGCTCGCTGTTTTGTGATGCGGTTGTGACACACGTTCGCGCACAGAGCCGTGAGAGCGGATTGGCGCTCGTGGCCTTTCAGCGAACAATGCGGTCATCGGTCCTGCGGGAACGTAACCGACGCGAAAGCGTGTCCGGGGTGCAATGCGATGACCGTCACCGTTTTCGATACGAGCGCCGTTGAACCAGCCCGGCAATTCGATCTCTTCTACGAGAAGATCAATGCCCGGATCCTCCGCATCACGCCCGAGCCGGGCGACCGGCCCAACGGCTTCCCGGCCCGCATCCTCTCGTATGGCGGGCCCGCGCGAAGCTGTCACAAGATCGAAACGCCGAGCCACACGGCGCGCCGCGCTCATCACGACTGCCGGTCATCCGACCCGGAGCAGATTCACCTCAACTACATGGTTGCGGGCGAACGCCGCGTGCGGATCGGCGAGCGCGTGTTCACGATTCGCGCTGGCGATGCCTTCGCCCTCGACACCCGCCAGCCGTTCGATCTGCTCGGCACGGACGCGCGGTATTGCGCGGTCAAGATCGTCTTTCCGGTCCTCCAATCGCGCGCCGGTTCAGCGCCGCGAGACCTCACGGATCCGCAATCCCTGCATGGACACCGGCTTTACGGCCTGCTCTGTGCCACATGCGGCGAGCTTGGCGCGGGGCTTGAGCGGGCCGGTGCCCTGGAGGTGTCGGTGCTGGCGAGTGTCGCCGAATGGCTTTTCCAGACAATCCAGCGCCACGAGACGCCAGCGACGGCCGACGACGAGCGGAGCGAGCTGTTCGTCATGGTCGGCCTCGAGATGGATCGAAATCTCGATAACCCGGAGTTTGATCTCGACTGGCTGTGCCGGAGCCTCGAGCTGTCGCCCCGCTGCGTCCAGCGCCTGCTGGAGCGGCACGGCACTACCTTTTCGGCCCTGCTGCGCGAGAAGCGCATGGCGTTCGCGCATCGCCGATTGCTCGATGGTCATTGCACGATCGAAAAGATTGCGGGGGAAAGCGGCTATTCCGGGCTTTCCGCCTTCTACCGCGCGTTCCGGAAGGAGTTCGGGGTGCCCCCCGGCGCGGTGCAGCGCCCGCCCCGTGCCGCCCGGCAAGCCGACGGGCGCGGTCAGGACTGAGGTTCGGCCGCGGGAACCTGCTCGACGGCATCGGTGGCGGTCGGCGATTGCGGAACGCTGGGATCGCAGCGAAAGCGGCTGTTGCCCGGCGCGCACTGGCCCGGCAGGCATCCGGACAGCAGAGCGGCAGCGACGAGG
>JAVVFE010000313.1:0-3902 GCA_032251175.1 Thermohalobaculum sp. | reverse complement strand
GATTGCACACCGGCAAAGCGCGCCGCCGCCGCAAGGTGGATCGCGCCGATTGCCGCCGCCAGAAGGATGGGCAACCAGCCGGTGATCGGGCGCGTGGGTCTCATTCTTCCCTGATCGGTTCGACAATGTGACGCTTGCGGAACACGAAGAAGCGGTTGCCGATGAAGTTGAACAGCATCCCGCAGCCGACCCCCGCAACCGCCGCGATCTGGAGCCCGAGCGGTTCGTCCCGCAGGATGCTCGAGATGAGCGAAAGCGCGACGGCGTAATTCACCGCCATGCCGACAGTCGAGGCGCCGACGAAGCCGACGAACTGGCGCCAGATGTTCTCGTGCCGCGCATAGCTGAAGGTAAACCGCCGGTTGAGCGCGAAGTTGCTGACAAGGCTTACGCCGATCCCGCCGCCAAGCGCCACTGCCTCCGGCAGACCGGCAGCCGCCAGCAGGGTCAGGACGACAAGATTGACCGCCGTCCCCGTGGCGCCGACGACAAGGAACTGGGCGAAATGCATCGTGTTCGCAAACTTGTGGATATACAGCCGCCGCAGATGCCTGATGTATCTGAGCTGTTCCCTGATCGTCAGCTTGCTCTGGCCATGGACGCGGTCGACAAAATGGATCGGCACCTCGCCGACATTGTCGAAGCCGCATTTGACGATCAGTTCCAGCCCGATCTTGTAGCCGACCGGATTGAGCCCGCGGGCCTGGTCGAAGTCTTTCTTGCGCAGCACGAAAAACCCCGACATGGGATCGCTGACCGAGGTCAGCGGCCGGGCCAGAAGCGTGGCCACGGCGCTCACCAGATACCGGAAATAGCCCCAGTTGTCATCGGTCGTGCCGCCCGCGACATAGCGTGAGCCGATGACCATCTGCTGGCCGGCGCCAAGCGCCAGGATCATGTCGGGAATGCGCTCGGGCGGGTGGCTGAGGTCGCAGTCCATGCAGATCAGGACCGGGTTGCGCGCGGCCTGCATGCCGGCGATCACCGCCGAACTCAGGCTTCGGCTGTCGGTGCGCACGATCATCCGCGCCCAGTCCAGGCCGCTCTCGGCCACGCGCTCGACGCTCCCGTCGCGGCTGTCGTCGTCGACGAAGATCACCTCGAGATCGAGGTCGAACCGGTCGCGCAGCGCGGCAAGGCGCGCCAGCATGAAGGGGATGTTCTCGACCTCACGGTAGGTCGGAATCACGATGGTGAGGGGCGCGAGGATCCTGACTTCCGCGAGCGGTGGTTCGGCCGCGTCCGTGCCCCGTTCCGAGTTCAATGCCCCGCTCCCGCCAACCCGGGCGAAGGCTCGAATACCCCAGCCGCGCCACGGCAGTTCAAATGCCCGGAACAGGTAACGCGACCACGGCGGCGAAGGCAAACGGTATGAGCCGGGAGGTGGCGCATCCTCCGGCCCGGGCGGCTGCGCGCGGCCGCGACGCACGATCCGGCCGCCCCCGGCCGATCTCGCGCCCAAGCGTCCGGTCTGCCGCCATGCCGGGGTCGCGAACGTGCCACAAGCGCCGGCGCCACCGGGTCCCGCCGGCGGCCCGCACGGCGCCCTGCCATCGAATGATTTGAAAGATGGTGCTGCTGGTCAGGATTGAACTGACGGCCTCTCCCTTACCAAGGGAGTGCTCTACCACTGAGCTACAGCAGCGCCGGACATGCCGGACGGCCGGGCATGCGCGCCTCGCCGGTGCGGGGGGACAGATACCAGCATCGACCCTGAATGCAAGCCCAATCTGGACCTGCGGCGCAAAGACGATTACATCGCGCTCTGCGATGACCAGACGAACGGATAGCACCATTGACACGTCATCGGCGACGGCGACACCGCCCGGGCGCGACGCGCGGCTGGCCGAGGCGTTGCGCCTGAACCTGCAACGGCGCAAGGCGCAGGCCCGGGCGCGTCGTGCGGGGGCCGAGCCCGGGGACGCGGTCGCCGACCGCGACGCGCAGGCCCCGGAGGCGGAGGCCCCGGAAGCCGAGGCCCCTCCCGGCGGCTCCGAGACCTGACGCCCGTCTCCGGGGCACAAGACCCGATCCGCGTCAGCGGGGCGGCAGACCCAAACGCCCGCGACGGGCGCCAGCAGAGGGGCAGGCATGGACAGGATACGGGTTCAGGGGGGACGCCCCCTCAGCGGCGAGATCGCGATTTCGGGCGCCAAGAACGCCTGCCTCGCCCTGATGCCCGCGGCGATCCTGACCGACCAGCCGCTCACGCTCACCAACGCCCCGCGCCTGGCCGACATCCGCACGATGTCCGAGCTGCTCGCCTCGCTGGGCTGCGAGGTGGCGGGGTTGCAGGACGGGCGGGTGCTCGCCCTCTCGGGCGCCTCGCTGAACTCGGACACGGCGCATTACGACATCGTGCGCAAGATGCGCGCCTCGATCCTGGTGCTGGGGCCGCTGCTCGCGCGTCTGGGCCGGGCGCGGGTCTCGCTCCCCGGCGGCTGCGCCATCGGCGCGCGGCCGGTGGACCTGCACCTCAGCGGGCTCGAGAAGATGGGCGCATCGCTTGAACTCGCCGACGGCTATGTCACCGCCGCAGCGCCCGGCGGGCTGAAAGGCGCGGTGATCGACTTCCCCTTCGTCTCGGTCGGCGCGACGGAAAACCTGCTGATGGCCGCCTCGCTCGCGAAGGGGACGACCGTGCTCAGGGGCGCCGCGCGCGAGCCCGAGATCGTCGATCTCGCCCGCTGCCTGCGCGCCATGGGGGCTGCGATCGAGGGCGAGGGCACATCCGAGATCCGCATCGAGGGGGTGACCGCGCTGAACGGCGCCACTCACCGCGTGCTGCCCGACCGGGTCGAGCTGGGCACCTACATGATCGCGCCGGTCATCGCCGGGGGCGAGGTCGTGCTCAGGGGCGGCGAGCGGGCGTTGGTCGCCGCCCTCGCCGACAAGCTGGAGGAAGCCGACATCGCGGTCGACACCGTCGAGGGCGGCCTGCGCGTCGCGCGCCGCAACGGCATCATCCGCCCGCTGCATGTGGTGACCGAACCCTTCCCCGGCTTCCCGACCGATCTTCAGGCCCAGATCATGGCGATGCTGACGCTGGCCACGGGCGAGAGCGTGATCGAAGAACACATCTTCGAGAACCGCTTCATGCATGTCCCCGAGCTTGCCCGCATGGGCGCGCGGATCGATGTCCATGGCGGCACCGCGCACGTCCAGGGGGTCGAGCGGCTGCGCGGCGCGCCGGTGATGGCGACCGACCTGCGAGCCTCGGTCAGCCTGATTCTTGCGGGCCTTGCCGCCGAGGGCGAGACGCTGGTCAGCCGCGTCTACCATCTCGACCGCGGCTATGAGCGGGTCGAGGAAAAGCTCGGCGGCTGCGGCGCGCTGATCGAACGGCTGAGGGAGAGCGACGCATGACCGACGACGCCCGCTTCGAGGACGCCCCCTACTCGGACCGCCCGCTGCGGTTGAGGGCCGAGACCGCCGCGGACCTGGCCGTGATCTCGTCGCTGGTGCAGGACGCCGTCGGGCGCTCGGGCGACATCGCGTGGTTGCCGAGAAAGCGCCGCCTTGTCGTGCTGCTCAACCGCTTCCGCTGGGAGGATGCCGAGGCCGCCCGCAAGACCGGGCGCGCGTTCGAGCGGGTGCGCACCGCGTTGACGGTCGACGGCGTGCTGGGCGTGAAGGCGCGCGGCCTGAGCCCGGTCGAGCGCGACACCGTCTTCTCGCTCCTCGCGCTCGATTTCGAGCCGGGCGAGGGCTGCGGGGGCCGCCTCGTCGCCCGCTTCGCCGGGGGGGCCGAGGTGGCGGTCGATCTCGAATGCCTCGACGCGGCCCTTGCCGACCTCACGCGGCCGTGGGAGGCCCGCGCCCGGCACGAGCCCGGCCACGACGCCTGATACCAGTTTTCCTTGAGTCCGACTCATGCCGTCCTGACTGTGCTGCCCCGGGCT
>JAVVFE010000312.1:0-3905 GCA_032251175.1 Thermohalobaculum sp. | reverse complement strand
GTCCCCGCAGGCGGCGCGCTCGCGGTCGATCGCGAGGTCTTTTCCGCGCGCGTCACCAAGGCGTTGGAGGCCCATCCTCTGGTCACCATCGCGCGCGGCGAGGTCGCCGGCCTGCCGCCTGCCGACTGGTCCAGCGTGATCGTCGCGACCGGCCCCCTCACCTCGCCCGCGCTGGCCCAGGCGATCCGCGGCCTGACCGGCGAGGCGAGCCTCGCCTTCTTCGACGCCATCGCCCCCATCGTCCACGCCGACAGCGTCGACCTCTCGCGCGCCTGGTTCCAGTCGCGCTACGACAAGGGCGACACCGAGGACGAGCGCACCGCCTACCTCAACTGCCCGATGAGCCGCGACCAATACGACCGGTTCATCGACGCGCTGCTGGCCGCCCCCAAGACCGAGTTCAAGGACTGGGAGCGCGACACCCCCTATTTCGAGGGCTGCCTGCCGATCGAGGTGATGGCCGAGCGCGGCCGCGAGACGCTGCGCTATGGCCCGCTCAAGCCCGTGGGCCTGACCAATCCGCACCAGCCCGAGATCAAGCCCCACGCGGTCGTGCAGCTTCGCCGCGAGAACCGGCTGGGCACGCTCTACAACCTCGTGGGCTTCCAGACCAAGTTGAAGTATGCCGCACAAGCCGATGTTTTCGCGCTGATCCCCGGCCTTGAGAATGCCCGCTTCGCGCGCCTCGGCGGGATCCATCGCAACACCTTTCTGAATTCGCCGCGGCTGCTCGACGGGCAGATGCGCCTCCACGCCATGCCGCGGCTGCGCTTTGCGGGGCAGATCACCGGGGTCGAGGGCTATGTCGAGTCGGGCGCAATGGGCATCCTCGCGGGCCACTTCGCCGCTGCCGAACGGCTCGGCCGGCCGCTCGCGCCGCCGCCGCCCGAGACCGCGATGGGCGCGCTTCTGGCCCACATCACCGGCGGGGCCGAGGCCGCGACCTTCCAGCCGATGAACGTGAACTTCGGGCTCTTTCCCCCTCTCGACACGCTGAAATCCGGCCGCAAGGGCAAGCGCGACCGGGCCCGCGCCTATACCGAGCGGGCCAAGGGCGCGCTCACCGGCTGGCTGGCCGCCGCGGCGCCCTGAAGCTGGCGCGGGTCGGCGACCTCCGGCCCCGGGCCGACGTCGCCACCGCCCCCTGAAACCCCGCTTGTCCTGCCCCCTCGACGGCACCACCTGCCCGCCATCGCTGCATCACGCGCCCGGAATGCTATGCTGCACTGCGAATCGGCAAGGACAGATACATGAGCGACGGCGAGCCTCCGCGCGGACTGGGCAGCGTTCACGGGCTGAAAAGCTCGCACGAGGCGCGCGCCTTCTATGACGCCTGGGCCGAGGGTTACGAGGACGAGTTGGCACAGGCGGGCTATGCCGCACCCCAGCGTTGCGCCGCGGCCCTCGCCCGGTTCGCCGCCGACCCCACCGCCCCGGTCGCCGAATTCGGCTGCGGCACCGGGCTGGGCGGGCTCGCGCTCAGGGCGGCGGGGTTCGATTGCATCGACGGCTTCGATCTGTCCGAGGCGATGCGCGCCCGCGCGGCCGACAAGCACGTCTACCGCCATCTCGCGCCCATCGACCTCGCGCAGCAGCCCCTGCCAATCGAACCGGGCCTCTATGCCAACGCCGCCGCCATCGGCGTGGTGAACCCGGCCCACATGCCCGCGACGGTGATCGACGCGATGCTCGCGGTCCTGCCGCCCGGCGGCTGCCTGGTGTTCTCGCTGAACGAGCACGCCGCCGCCGACGGCTCGGTGCGGGGGCGGGTCTGCGAACTTACCGACACCGGTGCTGCCGATCTGATGCTGGCCGAGGACGGCGAGCACCTCCCCGGCGCGCGGCTGGCGGCCACCGTCTACGTCCTGCGCCGGCGCTGAGACAATGGCGCGCGCGGTGCCCTATTGGGCGGTCTTCGCCGTCTGCGTCGTGGCGGGGCCGGTGTTCGGGCAACTCGGCATCCTCGCGGCACTGGCGGCGGGGGCGCTTCTGCTGGGCGCGCGGATCAGCGGCGCGCACGAGATCCCGCTGTGGAAGCCCGTGGCGCTGATGCTCGCGCCGCTTGCCGGCGCGGTCGCCTGGGCGCTGCTGCCGTTCTGAACCCGCGGGCGCGGCGCGCCGCCCGCTACCAGCGCCCGGTCAGCGCGCGACCCAGCAGTGTCAGGGCGCGCCGGGCCGGGCCGGGATCGGGGAAGCCGGTCACCATGTCGAAACCCGGCCGCGCCGCCGCCCGCAGGTCGATCCCGGCCCGCCACAACGGCAGGAAGGCAGGCGCTGCCGCGCGCGCCACTGCCGGGCGCCCCGACCGCGCCGCGGACAAGGCCGCAAGCCCCTCCCCCGCCAGGTCCCGTGCGCAGTCGCGCAGCGCCGGCGTGGTCTCGCCCCGCGCCAGCGCCCCGCGCGCCGCGGCATCGAGCCCGGGCAGCAGGCTGGCGCCCGCCTGCACCGCCATCGGCGCCGCCAGCCGCAGGGCAAAGGCGATGCCAAAGGCCCGCCCGCCATCCGCCGCCGCCCGCTGGGTGGCCGCGTCCGTCCCGCCAAGGCTCGCCGCCGCCAGCCGCATCAGCCCGCAAAACCGCGCCTGAAGCCAGCCGTCGAATGCGGCCCGATCGAACGGGGCCGCCAGTTCCATCTCGCGCGCCTCGACCAGCCCCTCAGTCAGCCCGCGGTCCAGCCCGCCCGAAAGCAGCGCCGCGAGCGGCCCAGCCACCTCGTGCGCCCCGGCCTGCCGGCCCGCCACCACGTCGCGCCAGAACTGCAACCGCATGCGCGCGATGATCGGCCCGGGCTCGGCCCGCTCGGCCCGCGCCGCGGCACGCGACAGTTCGATGTCGAAGGCATAGAGCACCATCAGCCGCTCGCGCGCCGGCTCGGGCGCGAACAGGGCGGCGTGGAACAGTTCCGGGTCGTAGCGCCGCACGATGGCGGCGCAGGGGCTGAGCGCCGGCTCAGCCATGCACGGCCATGCGGATGGCCGGCGCCTTCATGCGGATCAGCTTGGTGACGATCGCATCTTCCAGCGCCTGGAACGAGGCATCGACGATGTTGGCCGAAACCCCCACGGTCGACCACACCTCGCCCGTGTCGTCGGAACTGTCCAGCAGCACGCGGGTCACCGCCTCGGTGCCCGCCCCGATGATCCGCACCTTGAAGTCCACCAGCCGCAGGTCGCGGATATAGTCCTGATAGCGCCCCAGGTCCTTCTGCAACGCCAGCGCCAACGCGTTGACCGGCCCCTGGTCGGTGTGGCTGACCGGGTCGATGGACTCGGAGGCCGAGATCATCCGCTCGCCGTCGACATGCACCGCCACCACCGCCTCGGATGCCGTGACCCGCTCGCCCAGCGCGTTGAAGCGCCGCTCGATCGAGACGCGGTAGCGATCGACCTCGAAGAACACCGGCAGGCAGCCCAGCATCCGGCGCGCCAGCAGTGTGAATGACGCCTCGGCCGAGTCATAGGCAAAGCCCTGATCCTCGCGCTCCTTGACCGCGGCGAGCAGATGACCAAGGCGGGGGTCGTCGCGCTCGACCGCGATCCCGGCCTCGGCCAGCCGGCGCAGCAGGTTCGACCGCCCGGCCTGGTTCGACATCGGGATGATGCGCGCGTTGCCAACGGCTTCCGGCTCGATGTGCTCGTAGGTCGCGGGGTCCTTGACGATCGCCGAGGCATGCAGCCCCGCCTTGTGCGCGAACGCCGCGGCGCCAACATAGGGCGCGTGCCGGTTCGGCTGGCGGTTCAGCACCTCGTCGAGCATCAGCGAGGCCCGGCGCAGGTCCTTCAGCCCCTCGACGCTCACGCCGATCTCGAAGCGGTCGCGGTAGGGCGCCTTCAGCATCAGGGTCGGGATGATGGTGCAGAGGTTGGCGTTGCCGCACCGTTCGCCCAGCCCGTTGAGCGTGCCCTG
>JAVVFE010000311.1:0-3920 GCA_032251175.1 Thermohalobaculum sp. | reverse complement strand
TGAACGCGTTGCAGGAGGGGTTTCCCCTGTCGCCCCGCCCGTTCGCCGAAGCGGGCAGGGCGCTGGGGATCGCCGAGGACGACCTGATCGCCCGCCTCGCGCGGTTGCGTGAGGCGGGCGCGATAACCCGCTTCGGCCCGTTCTTCGACGCGGCCGCGATGGGTGGCGCCTTCTGCCTCTGCGCCATGGCGGTGCCGGCCGACCGGTTCGACGCGGTCATGACCGAAGTCAATGCGCACCCGGAAGTCGCGCATAATTATGAACGCGCGCACCGGCTCAACATGTGGTTCGTGCTGGCGACCGAGACGCCCGCGGGGATCGCCGGGACGGCGCGCGCGATCGAGGCGGCAACCGGGCTTCGCGTGCACCTGTTCCCCAAGATCGAGGAATTCTTCATCGGCTTCAGGGTGGCGGCATGACCATCGACGCAACCGACCGGCGGATCATCGAGGCGACCGAGGCCGGGCTGCCGCTGGTTGCCGCGCCCTATGCGGCGGTGGCAGCGCGCCTGGGGCTGGACGAATCGGAGGTGATCGCCCGCCTCGGCGCAATGCAGGCGCGCGGCGTGGTGCGGCGCATCGCGGTCGCGCCCAACCATTATGCGCTGGGCCTGTCGGCCAACGGCATGACGGTCTGGGACGTCGCGGACGCCGAGGCGAGCCGGCTGGGCCGCAGGGTCGGCGCGCTCGACTTCGTGACGCATTGCTACCTGCGCCCGCGCGCGCTGCCCGACTGGCCCTACACGCTGTTCGCCATGGTCCACGGCCGCGACCGCGCCGAGGTCGAGGCCAAGCGCGGCGAGATCCGCGCGCTGCTGGGTGCCGACTGTCGGGCGGACGACGTGCTCTATTCCACCCGCATCCTCAAGAAGACCGGGCTGCGACTGGCCCGGCAGGGAGGCTGAGATGTTCCGGCTGTCGCACTACATGCGCGAACTGGTCGAGCCCACCCCGGTGCGCCACCGTCAGGGCACGGTGCGCCCGGTGGTGATCTGGAACCTGACGCGGCGATGCAACCTGCGCTGCCGGCATTGCTACACCACCTCGGCCGATGTCGAGTTCCCGGGCGAGTTGACCCACGACGAGGCGATGGCGGTGCTCGAGGACCTCGGCCAGTTCCGCATCCCCGCGCTGATCCTGTCGGGCGGCGAGCCGCTGGCGCGGCGCGACCTGTTCGAGATTGCGGCCCGGGCGCGGGCCATGGGGATGTATCTGTCGCTCTCGACCAACGGCACCGGCGTGGTGGGCGAGACCGCCGACCGGGTGGCGGCGCTGGGCTTTGACTATGTCGGGATCAGCCTCGACGGCATCGGCCGCACCAACGACTGGTTCCGCGGCCGCGAGGGCGCCTTCGACCAGGCGCTGGCGGGGGTGCGGGCCTGCAAGGCGCGCGGCATCAAGGTGGGCTTGCGCTTCACGCTGACCGCCGACAACGCCGCCCAACTGCCCGACCTGCTGGCGCTGTGCGATGCCGAGGGGGTCGACAAGTTCTACCTCTCGCACCTGGTCTATGCCGGGCGGGGCGACAAGCACCGTGGCGAGGATGCCGACCGCAGGCGCACCCGCTGGGCGATGGACCTGCTGATCGACCGCGCCTGGGTGGCGGCGGCCGAGGGCCAGCCGCTCGAGATCGTCACCGGCAACAACGACGCCGACGCGGTCTATTTCCTGCGCTGGGTCGAGGCGAATTTCTCGGCGGAAAAGGTCGCGCATCTGTGCCGTCACCTGCAAGCCTGGGGCGGCAACAGTTCGGGCGTGGGGGTCGGCAACATCGACCCGCAGGGCAATGTGCACCCCGACACCTACTGGTCGGACTACACCATCGGCAATGTGCGCCAGGCGCCGTTCTCGGCGCTGTGGACCGGGCCCGACCCGATGCTGGCCGAATTGCGCAAGCGCCCGCGCCCGCTCAAGGGCCGCTGCGGCGACTGCGCGCATCAGGCGGTGTGCGGCGGCAACACCCGCATCCGCGCGTTGCAACTGACCGGCGACCCCTGGGCCGAGGACCCGGCCTGCTATCTCGACGATGCCGAGATCGGGGTCGATCCGGCCCCGCGCCTCGAGGTCACGCCATTCCGGGGAAAGAGCCATGATCCGGCGCATCGCTTCCACTAGCCTCGCGCTCGCGCTGCTGGCCGCGCCCGCCGGCGCGGACCCCACGGCGCTCTATGCCGAGCATTGCGCCGCCTGCCATGGCGCGGGGCGGCTGGGCGGCACCGGCCCCGCCTTGATCCCCGAAAGCCTCGGCCGGATGCGCGGCCCCGCGCTCGAAACCGTGATCGGGCAGGGCCGCGCGGCCACGCAGATGCCGGGCTTCGGCGAGACCTTGTCGGGCGAGCAGGTCGCGGCGCTGTCGGCCTGGCTGCTGACACCGCTGGCCGAGGTTCCCGCCTGGGGCGCGGCCGAGATCGCGGCGAGCCTGGTGCCGAACCCCGACTACCGCGCGGCCGCGGCGCCGGTGTTCACCGCCGACCCGATGAACATCACCCTGGTGGTCGAAACCGGCGACCATCATGTCAGCGTGCTGGACGGCGACAGTTTCGACACGCTCGATCGGTTCCCGACGCCGTTCGCGGTCCATGGCGGTCCGAAGTTCAGCCCCGACGGGCGCTTCGTCTATGTCATGTCGCGCGACGGCTGGGTGCAGAAATACGATATCTGGTCGCTGTCCGAGGTCGGCCGCGTGCGCGCGGGCCTCAACAGCCGCAACATCGCGATCAGCCACGACGGGCGATGGCTGGCGGTCGCGAACTACCTGCCGATGACGCTGACGATCCTCGACGCGGCGGACCTGTCGGTCGCGAAGATCGTGTCGGTCGCGGGCAAGGGCGGCACGCCCTCGCGCGTCTCGGCGGTCTACCAGGCCCCGCCGCGGCGCAGCTTCATCCTCGCGCTCAAGGACATCCCCGAGGTCTGGGAGGTGTTCTACGGCCCCGATGCGCCCTATCAGGGTTTCGTCCACGACCACCGCATCGAGGGGCCGCCACAGATCGCCCAGTCGTTTCCGATCCGCCGCATCACGCTGGACGAGCCGCTCGACGATTTCTTCTTCGATCGCGACTACGAGCACCTGATGGGCGCCTCGCGCGAGGGGCAGGGCGGTCAGGTCATCGACCTCGTGATCGGGCGCAAGATCGCCGATCTCGACCTGCCCGGGATGCCGCATCTGGGGTCGGGCATCACCTGGCCGCACGGTGCGACCACCTTGATGGCGACACCGCACCTGAAGGACGCGGCGATCAGCATCATCGACATGGAAACCTGGGCGACGGTAAAGCGGCTGGAAACGCTCGGCCCCGGCTTCTTCATGCGCAGCCATCCCAACAGCCGCTATGCCTGGGCCGACGTGTTCTTCGGGCCGCATCGCGACGTGATGCATGTGATCGACAAGGAGCGGCTCGAGATCGTCGCCAGCCTCAGGCCCGAACCCGGTGCCACAGTCGCGCATACCGAGTTCACCCGCGACGGGCGCCATGCGCTGGTCTCGATCTGGGAGGACGACGGCGCCGTGATCGTCTACGATGCCGAAACGCTCGAGGAAGTCCGGCGCCTGCCGATGCGCAAGCCTTCGGGAAAATACAATGTCTGGAACAAGATCACCTTCTCGGACGGCACCAGCCACTGAGCCTGCGGGCGCCGCGCTGATCGTGGCGCATGGCTCGCCCTCGGCCCCCGCGGGGCCCGAGGCCGCGATGCAGGCGCTGGCCGCGCACGTGGCCGGGCATCTGCCGGGCTGGCGGGTGCGGGGGGCGACGCTGGCCGCGCCCGGCGCGCTGGCGGCGGCGCTGGCCGGTCTGGGCGGCGCGCCGGTGCTGGTCTACCCGCATTTCATGTCGGACGGCTGGTTCGTCAGCGACGAACTGCCCCGGCGCCTTGCGGGTGCGGGCGGGGCAGGGGCCGAGGTGCTGGCGCCGCTGGGCC
>JAVVFE010000310.1:0-3926 GCA_032251175.1 Thermohalobaculum sp. | reverse complement strand
CGCGACCCCGGCGCCCGGGCGGAGTGGGAGACCTACCAGAAGCTGGCCCGCGATCCGCGGATCACGCCGCTCGGCCGCTTCCTGCGGCGCAGCTCGCTCGACGAGCTGCCGCAGCTTCTGAACGTGATCAAGGGCGAGATGAGCCTGGTCGGCCCCCGCCCGATCGTCGCCCCCGAACTGCCGGGCTACCCCGGCGACCGCGCCTATTTCCACAGCCCCGCCTTCAGCCACTATGCCAGCATGACCCCGGGGATCACCGGGCTGTGGCAGGTCGCGGGCCGCGCCGGGACCACGCATGACGAACGCGTGCGGCTCGACCGCTGGTATGCGCGCAACTGGTCGCCCTGGCTCGACCTGCTGATTCTGCTCAAGACCGCCCGGGCGGTGCTGGCGCGGCAGGGGAGCGTTTGACATGGCGACCCGGCACCCGCGGCTGTCCCGGAACATGCCAGCCTGGCGGCCCGCGCCGGCGCGGGGTCTGCGCGATCCGTCCGAAACCGACAATGCCATTGACACTTCGGGCGGATTTTGGCTTTCTCAACCAAGACGTGCGGGGCAAGCCGCTCCGCGGGTGCGGTTCCGCACGAACCGGGAATTCCGTGCGGGTTTTGCCAGATACATCCGGGGCGAAGCGCCGGGACAGGTCATTGAGTTGAACGCGAGTGGGTGGCGACATGGTTGAGCGCAGCGACGGTTTTCTCCCGACGGGCAGCGAGAGCGCCGTTGCGGCGCCCGTGCTCCGCAGGCAGGTCAGCCTCGAGGAACGCCGCGCCGCGCTCGCGCGCATCGGCTCGATCGCCGCGGTCGCACCCCTGATGGCGATCATGCTGCGCCCCGATCCGGCGCGGGCCCAAAGTGGCAAGAGCTGCACGTTGCAGCAGAACGAAGATGGAACCAACTGCGGTCCGAGTGGTGGATCAAGCGGCGGGTTGTCGGTCGATCCGATCGGCTCGACCAGCCTGTCCGAGGCGACCTCGTTCGGCACCAGCACCAGCCTGACCGACCCGACCTCGACCAGCCTGGGAATCTCGACATCGGTTGACGGTGGCACGAACTGACGCCGACGCGCGACCATCTTCGGATGTGACCGGAGCGGCACCCGCCGGGCCGCGGCACACCTCCTCCCAGCTTGACCGGACCCTGATCGGCCTTGTCGCCGCTGGCCTCGAGGGCCGGCGCGATGCCCTGGTCGGCGGCCTGCCGGCCGATGGCGACGCGCTTCTGCGCGCCGGCGGGCGGACCCTGCTGCTGACCGCGCTCGGCCCCGCGCTCGACCGGCTGGGCCTCGCGCCCGATCCGGCGGCGCACCAGACGCTGGCTGCCGCGACCTTCCTCAACGCCGATCGCAACGACACCCTGCTGCGCCAGATCGAGGAGGTCGCAGCCGGCCTCAACGCCGTCGGGATCGTGCCGATGATCATCAAGGGCGGCTGCCACCTGATCACCGGGCTGTGGTCCGACCCCGGCGCGCGCTTCGTCGGCGACATCGACCTGCTGCTGCCGCCGGGCTCGGGCGCGGCGGCGCTGGCGGCGATGCCGGAAGGGTGCCGCGCGATCGAGGATGATTGGCACGTCCCCGACCTGATCGCCGCCACCAAGCACCTGCCGGCGGTGCACAAGCCGGGCTGGGAGGCCGCGGTCGAGCTTCACACCGCGGTGGTCGACCTGCCCTATGCCGCGCTGATCCCGACCGCCGGCCTGTTCCAGCGCGCCCGCGAGGTGCGCCTGGGCGCCGCCGCCCTGCTGCTGCCCGCGCCGGGCGACCAGGCGCTGATCGCCATGCTGCACGGCCCGATCGGGCACGAGACCTATCGGGCGCCGGCGCTGATGCCCCGCGATCTGGTTGACCTTGCCCTGCTGCGCGCCCGGCATGGGCCCGCGATCGACTGGCCGGCGCTTCAGGCCGGGCTGCGGCGGCAGGGCTGGGGGGCGCTCTGCGCCATCCAGAACCGCATGTTCCGCGATGTGCTGGGCGTGGCCGGCCCCTTCGCCCCGCCCACCGCGCGCGAGGCGCTGAGCGCCTGGCGCTGGTTCCGCCAGCTCGACACCACGCCATGGCGGCGGCTGGGCGCGGTCTGGGCGCGGGTCCACAAGATGGGCTGGCTGATCCTGCGGGGGCCGTCGGTCCGGCGCTATTACCTGCACAAGCTCACCCGGGCGCGCACCTACCGCGAGGCCTGGGCCAGCCTTGCGGGCTTGCCGGGCCGCCGATGACGCCGCCCGCCGCCACCCTGTCCGCCGGCCCGTCCGAGGCCGAGATCCTGCACGCCGCCGCCGGCTGGGCCGAGGCGCGGCCGTTCCAGGGCATCCACCTGGGCATCAGCCCGGCGCTCAACGCGGTGGTCGAACTCAACCCCGCCGCCGCCGTGGTGTGGGAGGCTCTGCGCCTCAGCCCGACGCTCGCCGCGGCCGAGGCGCTCTATGCCGAGCTGTGCCCGCAGCGCGCCGCGCAGGCGCCGGCCGATGTCGCGGCCTGCCTCGACGGCTGGCGCGCGGCGGGGCTGTTCCGCCCGGCCCCCGCGGCCCCGGCCCCCCCGGCCCCGGCGTCGCCGCCGGCAGACCCGCCCGCGGGCGACTGGCTGTTCGACCGCACCATCGCCTTGGCCGGCCAACCTGTCGCGGTGCGCGCCGCCGACCCCGAACTGGCCGCAGCCCTCGAGGACATGCTCGCCGGATTCGCCGATGCCCCGGCACCGGCGCCCGAGGCGGTGGCAGCACTCGCCGATGGCGCTGGCGGCTGGCTGGTGATCGACGGCACCCGCGCGGTGCGGCGCGAGCCGGACCGGGCCTCGGCGCGCGCCGCGGTGTTCGTCGCGCTCCTGCACCGCGCGGCGGGGGCGACGCCCTGGCTGGGGCTGCTGCACGGCGCCTGCCTCGACGGGCCGCAGGGCGGCGTGCTGCTCGCGGCCGCCAGCGGCGCCGGCAAGTCGACGCTGGCCGCGAGCCTGCTGGCCGAGGGCTGGCGGCTGGTGGCCGAGGACGCGGTGGCGCTGACCCCCGCGCTCGAGGCCGTGCCGCTGCCCTTCGCGCTCAGCATCAAGCGCGGTGCCTGGGCGCTGCTGGCCGGCCGCTACCCCGATCTGGCGACCGCGCGCACGCATGTCAGCGGCACCCGCCTGATCCGCCATCCGCGCCTGCCGGCCGCCTGCTGGGCCCCGGTGCCGGTGCGCCCGCGCGCGATCCTGTTCGTGCGCTACGACCCGGCCTGCGCCCCGGCCTGCCGCCCGGTCGCCCCGCTCGCGGCGTTGCGGGCGCTGCTGACGGACGAGACCTGGATCAATTTCGGCCCGGCGCACACCGACCGCTTCCTCGACTGGATCGAGACCACGCCGGCCTTCGACCTGGCCTATCCTTCGACCGACGACGCGCTGCGGCTGATCGCGCAGTGCCTGGGCGCCGGGCCCTCCGCCGCGGGATCGTGACAGAACGCGGAAAATTTTATCCGAAATTGAAATTAACCAGCCTTTTTAGGCCGGGCCTAAGGGCTCGCGCCCGAACCTGATCCCCGGAACCGGCGGGCCATGTCCCGCCAACGGCCTGCGGCAGAACGCCTGCGTCACGCCTGATCCGGGAGAGATCTGTCATGCGCAGTCACGTTGTGACGGCCCGCGCCCCGCGCGCGGCCGACCGGCCGAGCCTTGCCCGCAGGACCCTGTTCGCGCTGGCCTGCGCCAGCGGTCTGACCGCGGCGCAACCGGCCGCCGCCGCCTTCTGGTCGTCCGACGCGCCGCCCGAGCGCGCCACCGCCATGGCCGAAGGCGCAGGCCATGCCGGGCCGCGCGCCCATCGCGCGATGTGCGCCCGCGCGCCGGCATTGTGCGCCCCCGACATCGCCGCCGGCCGGCGCCCCGAGGCCGGCGCCATGCCGGCCATGCTCGATGCCGAGGACTGGCGCCGCGTGCGCGCGCTCAACCTCGCGCTCAACC
>JAVVFE010000309.1:0-3932 GCA_032251175.1 Thermohalobaculum sp. | reverse complement strand
CCTTCCGCGCGGCGCTTGTCACCGCGGAAGCCGCCGGAAGGTATGGGCTGATCGCCGAGATCAAGAAGGCCAGCCCCTCGAAGGGCCTGATCCGCGCCGATTTCGACCCGCCCGCCCTGGCGCGCGCCTACGCGGCGGGTGGCGCGACCTGCCTGAGCGTGCTGACCGACACGCCCAGTTTCCAGGGCGCCGACGCCTATCTCGTGGCGGCGCGCGCCGCGGTGTCGCTGCCGGTGATCCGCAAGGATTTCCTCTACGACCCCTGGCAGGTCGCCGAGGCCCGCGCGCTGGGCGCGGACTGCATCCTGATCATCATGGCGAGCGTGTCGGATGCTCAGGCAGCCGAACTTGAGAACGCCGCCTTCGCCTGGGGAATGGATGCACTGGTCGAGGTGCACGACCGGGCGGAGCTGGATCGGGCGCTCGGCCTGAAATCGGGCCTGCTGGGCGTCAATAACCGCAACCTCAAGACCTTCGAGACGCGGCTCGAGACCACCGAGGAACTGGCGCCGCATGTGCCGCGCGACCGGCTGCTGGTGGCCGAGAGCGGGCTGTTCACCCCGGTCGACCTCGCCCGGCTGGCGCGGGCGGGCGCGCGCAGCTTCCTGATCGGCGAAAGCCTGATGCGCCAATCCGATGTCGCGGCGGCGACGCGCGCGCTGCTGGCCGCCCCCCTGCCCCGGGCGGGCGCGGCATGAGCGGGTTCACCCATTTCGACGCCGAGGGCCGCGCCCAGATGGTCGATGTCGGCGACAAGCCGGTGAGCGCGCGGATCGCCACTGCCAAGGGCCGCGTGGTGATGGCGCCCGAAACCCTCGCCATGATCGTCGAGGGCCGCGCGAAGAAGGGCGATGTGCTCGCGGTCGCGCGCCTTGCGGGGATCATGGCGGCGAAGCGCACCGCCGACCTGATCCCGCTGTGCCACCCGCTGATGCTGTCGAAGGTCACGGTGGATCTGGTGCCGCACGCCCCCGACCGGGTCGAGATCGAGGCCACGGTCAAGCTCACCGGCCAGACCGGGGTCGAGATGGAGGCGCTGACCGCCGTCGCGGTCGCCGCGCTCACGGTCTATGACATGGTCAAGGCGGTCGACCGCGGCATGCGGATCGAGGATATCCGGCTGACCCACAAGTCGGGCGGCAAGTCCGGCAGCTTCGACGCACCGTGAGGCTCCGCCGATGATCCCCGTGGCCGAGGCGCTCGCCCGCCTGCTCGCGCTGGTCCCCGCGCAGCCCGCCGAGGAGGTGCCGCTGGCGCAGGCCGGCGGCCGGGTGATGCTGGCCGATGCGCGCGCCACCCGCGACCAGCCGCCGTTCGATGCCTCGGCGATGGACGGCTACGCGGTGCGCGCGGCCGAAGCGGTCGCGGGGGCCGTGCTGGCGGTGGCGGGCGAGGCCGCGGCCGGGCACGCCTTCGGCGCCCCGCTGCCCAGGGCCGCGGCCGTGCGGATCTTCACCGGCGCGCCGGTGCCCGACGGCGCGGACGCGATCCTGATCCAGGAGGACGCCGAGCGGCAGGGCGCGCAGGTGCGCGTGGTCGCCGCCCCCGGCCCGGGCGCCTATGTCCGCCCGCGCGGCATGGA
The DNA here is from genome assembly GCA_032251175.1 of Thermohalobaculum sp. GTDB lineage: Bacteria > Pseudomonadota > Alphaproteobacteria > Rhodobacterales > Rhodobacteraceae > Thermohalobaculum. The sequence continues at coordinate 2,350 of JAVVFE010000309.1, read as the reverse complement.
TTTTCCCGCCGGGTTCTGCCTGCCCGGCCCGCGCCGTCTGGCGGCGCGCGACGTGGCGCTTCTGGCGGCGATGAACCTGCCGCGGGTCACGGTCGCCCGCCGCCCGGTGGTTGCGCTGATCCCCACCGGCGACGAGCTGGTCGAACCGGGCGAGACCCCGGGCCCCGACCAGATCGTGAGTTCGAACAACCACGGGCTGGCGGCGATGCTGAGCGCGCTCGGCGCGGTGCCCCGGCTCTGCCCCATCGCGCGCGACACCCGCGACAGCCTGGTCGCCGCGCTCGAGGTCGCGCGGGGTGCCGATTTCATCGTCACGCTGGGCGGCGCCTCGGTCGGCGACCATGACCTGGTCGCGGATGTCTATGGCGATCAGGGGCTTGCGCTCGATTTCCTGAAGGTCGCGATGCGCCCGGGCAAGCCGCTGATGGCGGGCCGGATCGGCGGCGCGGTGATGATCGGCCTGCCGGGCAACCCGGTGTCGAGCATGATCTGCGGCGAGATCTTCCTGCGCCCGGCGCTCGACAAGGCGATGGGCCTGCCGGCGGGTCCCCGGCCGCGCCGCCGCGGCGTTCTGGCCTGCGCGGTCGAGGCCAACGGCCCGCGCGAGCACTACATGCGCGCGGTGGTGACCGAGGGGGCCGACGGCAGGGCCCGGCTCTCGACCCTCTCGCGCCAGGACTCGAACCTGCTGGCAACGCTGGCCGAGGCCAACGCCCTGATCGTGCGCCCGCCGCACAGCCCGGCAGCAGGCGCGGGCGACAGCGCCACGTTCATCGCGCTCGACTGAGCGATCGGCCGGAGTCCGGAAGTTATCCACATCGCGATCCCGTGATTGACACAAAACGGGAACCTTTGTAGAACGATGCATGTGGCACCGTTCGGGCGGCAACGCGCCGGCGGCCGGGTCAAGGCGGTTCGGGGGACAACCTCATGCTGACGCGCAAGCAGTACGACCTTCTGATGTTCATCCACAACCGCATCCAGCGCGACGGGGTCTCGCCCTCGTTCGACGAAATGAAGGAATCGCTCGATCTGCGGTCGAAATCCGGCATCCATCGCCTGATCACCGCGCTTGAGGAGCGCGGCTTCATCCGCCGCCTTGCCCACCGCGCCCGCGCCATCGAGGTGGTGCGCCTGCCCGAGAACATCGAGGGCCGCCCTGCCCGTGGCAGCTTCCGCCCCGCGGTGATCGAGGGCGACCGCGGCGGCCTGCGCGAGGAGACCGCGCGCTTCGACAACAGCATGGCCCGCCTTGGCGCCACCCGCGAGATCGACGCCGACACCTCGACCGTGCCGCTGATCGGGCGGATCGCTGCCGGCGTGCCGATCGAGGCGCTGGAGCAGGGCGGCACCCGCGTCGGCGTGCCGTCGATGATGCTGAGCCGCGACGGCGAGCATTACGCGCTCGAGGTCAAGGGCGACTCGATGATCGACGCCGGCATCCATGACGGCGACATCGTCGTGGTCCGCCGCCAGTCGACCGCCGAGACCGGCGACATCGTGGTCGCGCTGATCGAGGATCACGAGGCGACCCTGAAACGCCTGCGCCGCAAGGGTGGCGCCATCGCGTTGGAGGCCGCCAACCCCGCCTACGGCACGCGCGTCTACCGCACCGATCAGGTCAAGATCCAGGGCCGCATGGTCGGGCTGATCCGCACCTATTCCTGAGGCCGCCTGTTCCCGAGGTTGCCTGTTCCCGAGGTTGCCTGTTCCCGAGACCATCGCGCGGCGGGCAGGCGCCGCCGGCATCCGCCGCCCGAGGCGGGCCCCGCCGCCGCGGGGCGCGCGTGCGTGCAGACACATGCGCGTGCGTGTGCGCACGAACCTACGAACCTACGAACGCACAACGCATGAACGCGCGTGCGCACGAGTGCACCAACGCGCGTGCGCGCAGGTTTCGGCATGATCCAGCCGGTTGAGCAGGTGCCAGCGCCGCGGGGGACGCGCAGGTCACGGCCGCTCGGCGATGGTCTCCACGGCGTCCGCCGCATCGTCCGCGGCGCCGTCCCAGCGCCGGTTCCACAGGCGCGGGGCGCGCTGCGAACTCTCCTCGACGCGGACGCCCTCGCCCTCGGCCCAGACGCCGATCGCCCCGGCGCGGGCCAGCGCGCGGCGGCCGTAGAACAGGCACGCGCCGGCTGGCGCCGCGCCGGCGTTTCGGGCGATCAGGATGGTGCGTGGCGCGGCACACAGCCGCGCGAGGTCGGCGGGGTCGGGCATCGATGCGTGGTTCACCTCGACCCGCCAGCCGTTCGGCAGTGCGCCGGGCGCCGTGCGCCGCGTCCGCTCCAGCCCAGGGCGCAGGGCGGCCGCCGCCTGATCGCTGCCATCGCCATCGCGCCTCAGCCAG
>JAVVFE010000308.1:0-3942 GCA_032251175.1 Thermohalobaculum sp. | reverse complement strand
GGCTGCGGACGCTTGCGCCCGGCGGCCGGGTCGGCGCAAATGCCCGGAGCGCGCGGCGGCGGCGGATGCGGCGCGCGTGCGCGCGACCGATACCGATCGACCGAAAGGGGGCGGGGAGCCGGGCATGAGGCGCATCCTGGATACGGCCGGGTCACACCGCAGCGAGGCCGCCCCGGCGCGGCGCCTTAGGGGCCTCCGCGCCGTGGCGGCCGGGTCGGTGCAAATGCCCGAGGCGCGCCGGCGGCGGATGCAGGGCGCCCGCGCCGGCGGCAGATGGCGCGCGGCGGCATCGTGCGGCGGCGCGGGCCGATGAGCACGGCCGCCGCCTTCAGGACGCGAGCCAGCGCCCTGACCCAGCTTCTGGTGCTGGTGCGCGCGCTGATCGGATCGCGGCAACGCCGGCGCGCCGGCTGGCTGGCGGCCGGGCTGGTCGCCGTGGTGGCGGCCAACACGCTGGGGCAGATCCGGCTGAACCGCTGGCAGGGCGACTTCTACGACGCGCTGTCGCGCCGGGCGCTGGACGATTTCCTGGTGCAGACCGGCGTCTTTCTGGTGATCGTCAGCGTGCTGCTGGGGCTTGTCGTCTCGCAGGTGTGGCTGCTCGAGATGCTGAAGGTCCGGCTGCGGGAATGGCTGACGCAGGACCTGATCGCGCGCTGGCTGGCGCCCTCGCACGCCTACCGGCTGGGGCTGTCGGGCGCCATCGGCACCAACCCGGACCAGCGGCTGCACGAGGACGCGCGCAAGCTGACCGAGTTCACGACCGAGCTGGCGGTGGGGCTGATGCAGGCGTCGCTGCTGCTGCTGAGCTTCATCGGCGTCCTTTGGGTGCTCTCGGCCGATGTGATGTTCCACTGGGGCGGGCGCAGTTTCGCCATCCCGGGCTACATGGTCTGGTGCGCGCTGGCCTTCGCCTTCGGCGGCTCGTTCCTCGCCTGGATGGTGGGCCGGCCGCTGGTGCGGCTCAACGACCGCCTCTACGACCGCGAGGCGGAACTGCGCTATGGCATGGTCCGTGTGTCGGACGCGTCCGAAGGCATCGCGCTCTACCGCGGCGAGGCGGACGAGCGCGGCCGGCTGGAGGCGGCGCTGGGCGAGGTGGTCGAGGTGATGTGCCGCCGCGCGCATGGGCTGGCGCAACTCACCTGGGTGACCTCGGGCTATGGCTGGCTGGGCATCATTGCCCCGATCCTGGTGGCCGCACCCGGCTATTTCGGCGGCGATCTGTCGTTCGGCGGCCTGATGATGGTGGTGGGCGCGTTCTTTCAGGTGCAGCAGGCGCTGCGCTGGTTCGTCGACAATGTCGCGCGCATCGCCGACTGGCGCGCCACGCTGCTGCGGGTGATGGCGCTGCGCGACGCGCTGGGCGACATCGACCGGGCCGCCTGGCCGAACGAGGACGGATCGCGCATCACCATCACGCACACCGACGCGCCCGAGCTGGTGCTGAGCGGCGTGCGGGTGCGGGTGGGGCAGGGCGAATGCCGGATCGCCGAGGGCGACGTGACGGTCGGCCGGGGCGAGCGGCTGCTGATCGTCGGCGGCTCGAATGCCGGCAAGAGCACGCTGTTCCGGGCGATCGCCGGGATCTGGCCCTGGGGCGAGGGCGAGATCAGGCTGCCGGGGCAGGGCGGCATGCTGTTCCTGCCGAACCGGCCCTATCTGCCGCCGGGGCCGCTGCGCGCGACGGTGGTCTACCCCGCGCCTGTCGAGGCGGTCGATGACGCGCGCACCCGCGCGGCGCTGACGCTGGTCGGGCTTGGGCATCTTGCGGCCGACCTCGACCGCGAGGCGCGCTGGGACCGCGAGCTTGCGCTGGACGAACAGCAGCGCCTGGCCTTCGCCCGGGTGCTGCTGTCGCGGCCCGGCTGGCTGTTGTCCGACGACGCGGCCTCGGCGCTGGGGGCGGGGCCGCGGCGCGAGCTTCATGCGCTGCTGGGCCGCGAACTGGGAGATATGGCGATCATCGCCTTCGCGCGCGACGATGCCGGCAGCGACGATTTCCCGCGCCGGGTTCACATGCAGCGATTGCCGACGCCGACGCCGTAGCGCGCCGCGCCGCCGCGGGCGCGCCATTTCCGCGATTTCCCGCAGCCGATGTCGCGGATGGCCTGCAACCCGGTCGCTTGCGGCTTGCGGGGCAGGGCCGATGCATGTCGGATGGCGGGGCGAGACTGGCAGGGCCGGGGGTGGAGCGGATGCAGATCGTCAGCGACTTTCCGCGCGTGGTCGTGGAACACCCCGACATGGGCATCGTGCTGGCCGATGGCTGCCGGCTGTCGGCGCGGGTCTGGATGCCGCGCGACGCGGCGGCCGATCCGGTGCCGGCGGTCCTCGAGTTCCTGCCCTATCGCAAGCGCGACGGCACCATCGTGCGCGATGCGCTGACCCATCCCTATCTGGCCGGCCACGGCTATGCCTGCCTGCGCGTCGACATGCGCGGCAATGGCGACAGCGACGGGCTGATGGAGGACGAATATTCGGCCCAGGAACTGGCGGACGCCTGCGAGGTGATCGCCTGGATCGCGGCCCAGCCCTGGTGCAGCGGCGCGGTCGGCATGATGGGGATCAGTTGGGGGGGCTTCAACGCGCTTCAGGTGGCGGCCTTGCAGCCGCCGGCGCTGAAGGCGATCATATCGCTTTGTTCCACGGTCGACCGCTATGCCGACGACATCCATTACAAGGGCGGCTGCCTGCTGGGCGAGAACCTCGGCTGGGGCGCGACGATGTGGGCCTATTCCTCGCGCCCGCCCGATCCCATGCTGCGGCCCGATTGGCGCCGGATGTGGCTCGAGCGACTGGAGGCCGAGCCGTTCCTGCCGGCGCTGTGGCTGGGGCATCAGCGGCGCGATGCCTATTGGCGGCACGGCTCGGTCTGCGAGGACTATCCGGCGATCCGCGCCGCCATCCTCGCGGTCGGCGGCTGGGGCGACAGCTACAAGAACGCGGTGCCGCAGCTTGTGCAGCATGCCGGCGCCAAGGGGATCGTCGGGCCGTGGGTGCACAAGTATCCGCATTTCGCAGTGCCCGAGCCGCGGATCGGCTTTCTCGACGAGGCATTGCGCTGGTGGGACCGCTGGCTCAAGGGCCTGCCCACGGGGGTCGAGGACGATCCCGCCTGCCGCCTGTTCCTGATGGACGGCGTGCGCCCGGCCACCTGGTACGACCGGCGCCCCGGCCGCTGGATCGCCGAGCCGTCCTGGCCGAGCCCGAACATCGCGCCGACCACGCTGCCGTTCGGTCCCGGCACGATGGGCACGGCCGCGCCCTTCGCGATTGCGCTGTCCAGCCCGCAGGACTGCGGCACGGATGGCGGCGAGTTCTGCGCGATCTGGCTGGGCCCCGAGATGCCGGGCGACCAGCGCCGCGACGATGCGCTGTCGGCCTGCTTCGAGTCCGCGCCGCTGACCGATGCCACCGACATCGTCGGCGCCCCGGTGGTGCGGCTGAGGTTGTCGTCGGATCGGCCGGTGGCGCAGGTGGCGGTGCGGCTCAACCACATCCATCCCGACGGGGCGGCGACGCGGATCACCTGGGGGGTGCTGAACCTGACCCATTCGGCCGATCACGCCGATGCCGCGCCGCTGGTGCCGGGGCGCGAGATCGAGGTCGCGGTCGCGCTCGATCACATCGCCTACCGGGTGCCGGCGGGGCACCGGCTGAGGGTGGCGGTGTCGTCGGCCTACTGGCCGATGATCTGGCCCACCCCCGAGCGGGTGACCCTGACGCTGACGGCGGGGGCGTTGGATCTGCCGGTGCGCGCGGCCGCCGGCGAGGGGGACGAGGTGACCTTCCCGCCCACCGCCGCGGCGCCGCCGCTGGACCTGCGCGAGCGGCGGCCGGTGGCGCATCAGCGCCGCACCGAGATCGACCGCCACAGCGGGATGGTGAGCCTGATCGTCGAGGACGACTTCGGCGCGCATGAAAACCCGGAGACCGGGC
>JAVVFE010000307.1:0-3950 GCA_032251175.1 Thermohalobaculum sp. | reverse complement strand
GTCGCGCACGCGCCACGCGGCCTTGCCGTAGAGGAACGGCGCGGTGACCTCGCCGCGGCTCGGTAGGCTTTCCAGCGCCGCTTCGAACTCGGGCGTGGCGCAGGCCCCCAGCAGGGTGGTGGCGGCGAGACAGACGGCAAATGGGCGCATGGCCACCTCCGGAAGATCCGATCCGCTTGCAGAACGGGGCAGGGGCCGGTTTATTCCCGCCATCGGCAGGATATTTCGGGAGAGCGCGCGATGACCGGTACCGAGGGACATGACGCGCGCGGTCTGCCCATCGTCTGGGTGCCGGGGCATCTGTGCGGTGCGTGGCTCTACGCGCCCCAGCTCGCCCGCTTCGGGGCGGCCCATCCGACGGTCGTCGCCGACACGTTGCAGGACGACGATCTGGGCGCGATGGCCGAGCGGCTTCTGGCCATGGCGCCGCCCGAATTCGTGATCGCGGGGCTCTCGATGGGCGGCATGGTCGCGATGGAGGCGATGGCGCGCGCGCCCGGCCGGATTGCCGGCGCGGTGTTGATGGACACCGACCCGACCCCGGCCCGGCCCAAGGAATGCGCCTGGCGCGCGGATCTGCTGGCTCAGGCACGGCGCGCGGGGCTCGCCGCCTATGTCGACCGCTTCGTGCCCGGCTTTGTCGCGCATGACGCCGGGGTTGCGGCGCGGCTCGGCCCGCTGGTGCGCACGATGATGCTGGAAACCCCGCTCGACGTTGCGCTGGCGCAGGCCCGGGCGCTGGACCGGCGGCGCGACATGCTGGGGCCGATCTCGGGCTTTGCCGGGCCGGTCGAGGTGATCGTGGGGGCGGCCGACCGCATCTGCCCGCCGCGCCTGCACCCGCCGATCGCCGCCTCCCTGGCGCAGGCCGTGTTGAGCGAACTGCCGGGCGTGGGCCACATCGCGACACTCGAGGCGCCCGAGGCGGTCAACGCCCGCATCGCCGCGCTGCTGGACCGGCTCGGCGCGCGCTGACGGGCGTGCGCAGTCCCAGTTCCGGCGCACCGCCGCAGCCCTGACCCGGGCGCGCGAGGTCAACCCGGACGCCCACGCGCACGGCCCCGGCGCGGCCCGTATCATCGCCCTTGCTGCACCGGGCGCGACTTTCTATTGTGCGCCGCGGCAAGACCCTGGGAGCGCGGCCCACCCGCGCAAGGTCGGGAGGACAACGGGATGAGGAAGGTATTCGGGAGCGCGGCCGAGGCCCTCGGCGGGCTCCTGCGCGACAACATGCTGATCGCGGCCGGTGGCTTCGGGCTGTGCGGCATCCCCGAAAACCTGATCGCCGCGATCAGGGCGTCGGGCGTGACCGGGCTGACCGTGGCATCGAACAACGCGGGCGTCGACGATTTCGGCCTCGGCCTGCTGCTCCAGGGCAAGCAGGTGAAGAAGATGATCAGCTCGTATGTCGGCGAGAACGACCTTTTCATGCAGCAATATCTGTCGGGCGAGCTCGAGATCGAGTTCAACCCGCAGGGCACGCTGGCCGAGCGGATGCGGGCGGGCGGCGCGGGCATCCCGGGCTTCTACACCAGGACCGGTGTCGGCACGATCGTGGCCGAAGGCAAGCCGCACATGGATTTCGACGGCGAGAGCTATGTGCTCGAACGCGGCATCGTCGCCGACCTCGCCATCGTCAAGGCGTGGAAGGCGGACCCCGAGGGCAACCTCGTCTACCGCAAGACCGCGCGCAACTTTAACCCCAATGTCGCGATGTGCGGCCGCATCACGGTGGCCGAGGTCGAGGAGATCGTGCCCGCCGGCACGCTCGACGGCGACCTGATCCACACGCCCGGCATCTTCGTGCACCGCATCATCAAGGGCCATCACGAGAAGCGCATCGAGCAGCGCACGCTGCGCGTGGCCTGAGGAAGGAAAGAGACATGGCCTGGGACCGCAATCAGATGGCCGCGCGCGCGGCGAAGGAACTGCGCGACGGGATGTATGTGAACCTCGGGATCGGCATCCCGACGCTGGTGTCGAACTACATCCCCGAGGGGATCGAGGTGACGCTCCAGTCGGAAAACGGGATGCTGGGCATGGGCCCGTTCCCGACCGAGGCGGAAATCGACCCCGACCTGATCAATGCCGGCAAGCAGACCATCACCGAACTGCCCAAGACCTCGTATTTCTCGTCGGCCGACAGCTTCGCGATGATCCGCGGCGGCAAGATCGACATGGCGATCCTGGGCGCGATGGAGGTGTCCGAGGCCGGCGACCTCGCGAACTGGATGATCCCCGGCAAGCTGATCAAGGGCATGGGCGGCGCGATGGACCTGGTCGCCGGCGTCAAGCGCGTCGTCGTGGTGATGGATCACGCCAACAAGAAGGGCGAGTCGAAGGTGCTCAAGGCCTGCACCCTGCCGCTGACCGGCAAGGGCGTGGTCGACCGCATCATCACCAACCTGGGCGTGTTCGACGTGGTCGAGGGTGGATTGCGGGTGGTCGAACTGGCCGAGGGCGTCTCGCTCGACGAGGTCAAGGCGCTGACCGAGGCGACGCTGCTGCACTGAGCCGATGCCGGGCAGGCCGATGGCGGGCGCCCTCGCGGGGGCCCGCTCGTGCCTACTGGCTGGCGACCGCGAAGGCACAGGGCGCGCGCGGCCCGGTGGGCGCGAGCGCGCACAGGCCCTCGGCCGCCGCCACCGCGTCCAGCACCTTCACCACATAGTCGCGCGTCTCGCGGTAGGGCGGCACCCCGCCATGCTTGTCGACCGCGCCCTCGCCGGCATTGTAGCCGGCCAGCGCCAGCAGGATGTCCTCGCCGAAGCGATCGAGCAGCCAGCCCAGATAGGCCGCGCCACCGCCGATGTTCTGCGCAGGATCAAAGCTGTTCGCGACGCCGAAGCGCCGGGCCGTGGCGGGGATCAACTGCATCAGCCCCTGTGCGCCCTTGGGGCTGACCGCGCGGTCCTGGCCGGCCGATTCCACCGCGATGACGGCGGCGATCAGCGCGGCCGAAACCCCCGCGCGCTCGGCCGCCGCGGCGATCTGCGGGCCATGGCGGGCGATCACCTCGCGCATCAGCCGGGCGGGGACGGTGCCGGCGCCGTCGCGGCGATGCGCGGTCAGGCTGTCGAGCGCCTCGGCCCAGCGCGCCCGGCCCGCCGCCGTGGCCGAGGGGCTGTGCAGCGCCCAGAACCAGTCGTGATCCGATGGCCCCTTCGGCGCGGCCGGGGCGTCGCGCTGCGGGCGCGCCCTGGCGGCCGGCGGCCGCAGCACGATCCGCCTGGCGCCCGGCTGCGGCAGGCCCGCGATCGTCATCTTCGACCGGTCGCCCACCCGCACGCTGTTCGGCAGCGTCCCACCCTGCGACACCCCGCCGGGCGCCGCCGCCACGAGGCAGGCCGCGAGAATCACCTGCAAAAGCGTTCTGCCATGATTTCGCCGCAATCTGCCCCTCCCGGCAATGAATTGTGGCGGACCTGCCTTTGTTCGACCGCGTTATTATCAAGCTAAGCAAATTTTGGCCATTCATCAAAGGCTTTCTTTAAAAGTTCTTTGCCGGACTCGGCCTCGATGATATTCCTTTGATCGAGGGCGCTGCCGGTGGGGTGCTGGTATCGAGTAATGCGAGGGCGTCCTGGGTCAACGGAAATGCCGATTGTGCTGCCGCAGACCGAATTGTAACCGAAGGAGACAGACATGACGACGTTCGAAAAATTCCTGAAGGACGAAGACGGCGCGGTCACGATCGAGTGGGTGGCGCTGGCCGCGGGTGTGGTGCTGCTGGCGCTCGGCGTCATCGCCGTCCTCAACCCGGCGCTCGAGAGCGTGGCGACGAACATCGCCTCGACGATCACAAACTCGACGAACGCTTTCTCCGACGCAGCGGGTACAGAGACCACTAACACGACGAGCGGCTGATCCGCACAGCTGCCGGGGTTTCAGGGCAGGGCAATGCGCCGCGGCGGGTATCACACCACGGCCGCGGCGCAGCACCATGGAAC
>JAVVFE010000306.1:0-3964 GCA_032251175.1 Thermohalobaculum sp. | reverse complement strand
CTGGAAGGCGTCGACTTCACCGCCCGGGCGGGCAGGGTGACGGCGCTGGTCGGGCCGTCGGGGGCGGGCAAGTCCACCATCCTCGCGCTGACCGAGCGTTTCTTCGACCCCGATTCCGGCCGGATCGAGATCGACGGGCAGGAAATCCGCGGCGTCTCGCTCGCCTCGCTGCGCGCGCAGATGGCGCTGGTGACGCAGGAGACCTTCCTGTTCGACGCCACCGTCGCCGAGAACATCGCCTTCGGCCATCCCGGCGCCACCCGGCCCGAGATCGAGGCCGCCGCCGCCGAGGCGAACGCCGCCGGCTTCATCGAGGCGCTCGACCGGGGCTACGACACGCCGCTCGGCGAAAGCGGCGGGCGGCTCTCGGGCGGCCAGCGCCAGCGCATCGCCATCGCCCGCGCGATCCTGCGCGATGCCCCCATCCTGCTGCTCGACGAGGCCACCTCGGCGCTCGACGCCGAATCCGAGGCCCATGTCGCCGAGGCGCTGGGCCGCCTGATGAAGGGGCGCACCACCATCGTGATCGCCCACCGCCTTGCGACGGTGCGCCGCGCCCATCACATCGTGGTCATTGACAAGGGTCGGGTGGTCGAGGAAGGCAGCCACGATATACTTGTGGGCAGGGGCGGGCTGTATGCACGGCTCGCCGCCCTCCAGTTCGGGCCGCAGAAGGAACGGGCATGACCAGGCCGAAGCTCACGCTCTATCTCGCCGACCCGCGCGGCTTTTGCGCGGGCGTCGTGCGCGCCATCGAGATCGTCGAGCAGGCGATCGAGAAATGGGGCGCGCCGGTCTATGTCCGCCACGAGATCGTGCACAACAAGCACGTCGTCGATGCGCTGCGCGACAAGGGCGCGATCTTCGTCGAGGAACTCGACGAATGCCCCGCCGGCCGGCCCGTGGTGTTTTCCGCCCATGGCGTGCCGAAATCGGTCCCGGCCGAGGCCGAACGGCGGCACATGCTCTATGTCGACGCCACCTGCCCGCTGGTCTCGAAGGTGCATATCGAGGCCGAGCGCCACCACGAGCGCGGCTATCAGATCGTCATGATCGGCCACGAGGGCCACCCCGAGACGGTCGGCACCATGGGCCAGTTGCCCGAGGGCGAGGTGATCCTGGTCGAGACCGCCGAGGATGTGGGCCGCATCGGCCCCCGCGATCCCTCGCGCCTCGCCTTCATCACCCAGACCACGCTGTCGGTCGACGACACGGCCGATGTGGTGGCGGCGCTGAAGGCGCGCTTCCCGCAGATCGTCGGGCCGCACAAGGAAGACATCTGCTACGCCACCACCAACCGCCAGGCGGCGGTCAAGGCGATGGCGCCGAAGATCGACGCGCTGCTGGTGGTGGGCGCGCCGAACTCGTCGAACTCGCAGCGTCTGGTCGAGGTCGGGCGCGCCGCCGGCTGCCCCTACGCGATGCTGGTCCAGACCGCGGCCGACATCGACTGGCGCGCGATCGAGGGGGTGGGCGCCGTGGGCCTCACCGCCGGCGCCAGCGCGCCCGAGGTGCTGGTCGACGGCGTGATCGCGGCGTTCCGCGCGCGCTACGACGTCGCGATCGAGCGGATCGTGACGGCCGAGGAGAACGTCTCCTTCAAGGTGCCCCGCATCCTGCGCGAGGCGGTGTGACCGCCGCCCCGGACGGCACCTCCCCGCCCCGGATCATCGCCTACACCGACGGCGCCTGCTCCGGAAATCCGGGCCCCGGCGGCTGGGGCGTGGTGATGGAAGCCTGGCGCGGCGCCACCCTGGTCAAGACCCGCGAGCTGGCCGGCGCCGCGCCCGACACCACCAACAACCGCATGGAAATGATGGCGGCGATCATCGCGCTGGAAACCCTCGCCCGCCCGGCCGAGGTCACCGTGGTCACCGATTCCGCCTATCTCAAGGACGGCATCACCGGCTGGATCCATGGCTGGAAGCGCAACGGCTGGAAGACCGCGGCGAAAAAGCCGGTCAAGAATGCCGAACTGTGGCAGCGCCTCGACGCGGCGCAGGCACGCCATGCGGTCCGCTGGGAATGGATCAAGGGCCATGCCGGCCATGCGCAGAACGAGCAGGCCGACGCGCTCGCCCGCGCCGCCATCGCCGAACTGAGGGCGGACGCGCGCACGTCCGCACAGGGCGGCTGAGCAGCGGCCCCGCCGCGCCATGGCGCCGCAGGGGGCCGAAACGACCGCGCGGAATTGATATGTTCCACGCATCGGCGCCGGTGCGCCGGCCGAAACCCTGCCTGCCTGAGAGACCCCCCGATGGAGCGAAAGACCGGCGACACGACTGCCGAGGCATTCCATGCGATGGACGCCGACGCCGCGCTGACGGCATGGCAGACCACGCGGGCCGGCCTGTCTGGCGACGAGGCCGCCCGCCGTCTGCTGGCGCATGGCGCCAACCGCCTGCCCGCGGCGCCGCGGCGCAGCCTGATCTCGCGCTTCCTCGTGCAGTTCCACAACGTCCTGATCTATGTGCTGCTGGGCGCTGCCGCGGTGACGGCGGTGCTCGGGCATTTCATCGACATGGCGGTGATCCTCGCGGTGGTCGTGGCCAATGCGGCCATCGGCTTCGTTCAGGAGGGAAAGGCCGAAAAGGCGATGGACTCGATCCGCCGCATGCTCGCGCCGCACGCATCCGTGATCCGCGACGGCGCGCGGCGCAGCATCGACGGCACGGACCTCGTGCCCGGCGACCTCGTCCTGCTCGAAGCGGGCGACCGGGTCCCGGCCGATCTGCGGCTGGTCAGCGTGCGGGGCCTGAAGGTCGAGGAGGCAATCCTCACCGGTGAATCGGTCCCGGTCGAGAAGCAGGCCTACCCCGTCGCTGCCGATGCGGCGCTGGGCGATCGCACCTGCATGGCGTTCAGCGGCACGCTGGTCAACGCGGGACTGGGTCGCGGCGTGGTCGTCGCGACCGGCGCGCGGTCCGAGATCGGTCGCATCAGCGGCATGATCTCGCAGGTCGAGATGCTGACCACGCCGCTGGTGCGGCAGATGGATGCCTTCGCCCGGTGGCTGTCAGCGCTGATCCTGCTGCTTGCGGCCGTGCTGCTGGCATTCGGCTATTTCGTCGGGCACCACGACTTCCTCGAGATGTTCATGGCGGTGGTCGGGCTGTCGGTGGCGGCGATCCCCGAGGGCCTGCCGGCGGTGCTGACCATCACCCTCGCGATCGGGGTGCAAGCGATGGCGCGGCGCAACGCGATCGTGCGCCGCCTGCCGGCGATCGAGACCCTGGGCTCGGTCTCGGTGATCTGCACCGACAAGACCGGCACGCTCACGCGCAACGAGATGATGGTGGCCTCGGTCGCGACCGCGGGGCATCTGTTCGCGCTCGAGGGCGAGGGCTACGAGCCGAACGGGGCGATCCGGCTGGGCGAAGCGGTGGTGCATGGGCCCGACCACGGCGTGCTGGTGGAACTCGCCCGCGCCGCCGCATTGTGCAACGACGCTGCCCTGCACCGACGCGAGGGCGTCTGGGCGGTCGAAGGCGACCCGATGGAGGGTGCGCTGCTGGCGCTCGCCGGCAAGATCGGCCTCGAGGCCGATGTCGAGCGCGCCCGGTGGGAGCTTATCGACACGGTGCCGTTCGACGCCCGGCATCGCTACATGGCGACCCTTCACCGCGCCGCGGACGGTTCGGCAGCGGTGTTCGCCAAGGGCGCGCCCGAGCGGGTCCTGGCGATGTGTGCCACCCAGCGCCGCCCCGAGGGCGGGACCGACCCGCTTGACGAGCGCCAGTGGCGCGAGACCGCCGAGCGGATTGCCGCCGAGGGGCAGCGCGTGCTTGCGCTCGCCGCCGGGGCCGTCGACGACGGGGTGGACCGCCTCGACCCGGCCGATGTCGAGCACGGCCTGGCGCTGATCGGGCTGGTCGGCCTGATCGACCCGCCGCGCCCCGAAGCGATCGAGGCAGTCGCCGAATGTCATGCCGCGGGCATCCGGGTGAAGATGATCACGGGCGAT
>JAVVFE010000305.1:0-3971 GCA_032251175.1 Thermohalobaculum sp. | reverse complement strand
CCGGGCGCCGGCTGGGGCTGGTGACGATCTCGGGCGGCGCGGGCGTCCTGATGGCGGACGCGGCCGAGGATGCGGGGCTCGACGTGGCGCCGATGCCCGCCGATGCACAGGCCGAGATCAAGGCGGTCGTGCCCTTCGCCTCGGCCCTCAATCCGGTCGACGTGACCGCGCAATTCTTCAACGATCTCAGCCTCGTGCCGCGGTTTACCAAGGCGATGCTGGAACGCGGCCGCTATGACGGGCTGATCGGCTTCTGGACCTCGGTCGCCGGCTCGCCCATTCTCGCAGCACCGCTCCTCAAGTCACTGACAGAAGCCATGAAAGGGCGCGAAGACCAGATCTTCCTGCAATCGGTCATCGCACCCGACGAGATCCGCCGCGCCTACGAGGATGCGGGCTTCCCCTGCTTCGAGGACCCCACCCGCGCCGTCAACGCCATGGCTGCCCTGATGGCCTTCGGCGCGGCCTTCGCCAAGGGCCGCGCCGCGGTGCCCGCCGTTCCCGCCCTGCCGCCGCTGCCCGCGAGCCCCTTGGGCGAGCGCGAGGCCAAGGAGATCCTTGCCGCCGCAGGCCTGCCGATGGTCCCCGACCGCCTCGCGACCACCGCCGTCGAGGCCGAGGACGCCGCCCGCGCCTTCGGGCGCAGCGCCTTCAAGATTGCCTCGCCCGACATCCCCCACAAGACCGAGGCAGGCGGCGTGCGCCTCGGCGTCACCGCCGCGGACGCGGCCGCGGCCTTCGACGCCATCATGGCCGCGGCCCGCGCCCACGCGCCCACGGCCCGGCTCGACGGCGTCCTCGTCTCCCCCATGGTCGAGGGCGGCGTCGAGATGATCCTCGGCGCCCGCATCGACCCGGTGTTCGGCCCGGTGGTGATGGCGGGCCTCGGCGGCGTGTTCACCGAGGTGTTCCGCGACGTCAGCTTCCGCCGCGCGCCAATCTCCACCGATACCGCGCTGGAAATGCTCGACGAATTCAAGGGCGCGGCGCTGCTGAAAGGCGCCCGCGGCCAGCCCCCGGCTGACGCGAGGTCATTGGCCCAAGTCCTCTCGCGCCTCTCGATTTTCGCGGCCGCCCATGCCACGACGCTGGAAAGCGTCGAGATGAACCCGGTCCGCGCGCTCCCCGATGGCGCGGTCGCGCTCGACGCCCTGATCGTCACGCGAAGGGACCCCGCGTCATGAGCCTGCCCCCCGTCCTCTCCCGCC
Organism: Thermohalobaculum sp.; assembly: GCA_032251175.1. Classification (GTDB taxonomy): domain Bacteria; phylum Pseudomonadota; class Alphaproteobacteria; order Rhodobacterales; family Rhodobacteraceae; genus Thermohalobaculum. Next base: position 2,763 of record JAVVFE010000305.1, on the reverse strand, counting down.
TGCGCCTGCCGGTGATCGGCGCGCCACTGTTCATCATCTCGAACCCCGACCTCGTGATCGCGCAGTGCAAGGCGGGCATCGTCGGCGCCTTCCCCGCACTCAACGCGCGCGAGACGCCGGGCGAGCCGGTGGAACTCGAAAGCTGGCTGAGGCGGATCACCGAGGAACTCGACGCCTGGAACCAGGCGCAGCCCGACACCCCCGCAGCCCCCTTCGCGGTCAACCAGATCGTCCACCGCTCGAACGCCCGGCTCGAGCGCGACATCGAGATCTGCCACCGCTGGAAGGTGCCGGTCTGGATCACCTCGCTCGGCGCGCGGGTCGAAGTCAACGAGGCCGCCCATGACTGCGGCGCCATCACCCTCCACGACGTGATCGACGACCGCTTCGCCCGCAAGGCGATCGAGAAGGGCGCCGACGGCCTCATCGCGGTGGCGGCCGGCGCGGGCGGCCACGCGGGCACAACCTCGCCCTTCGCGCTGGTGCAGGAAATCCGGCAATGGTTCGACGGGCCGCTCGCGCTTTCCGGCGCCATCGCCACCGGCGGCGCGGTGCTGGCGGCGCAGGCCATGGGCGCCGACCTCGCCTATATCGGCTCGGCCTTCATCGCGACGCACGAGGCCCGCGCGGTCGAGACCTACAAGCAGATGATCGTCGAGAGCACGTCCCAGGACATCGTCTACTCGAACCTCTTTACCGGGGTGCACGGCAACTACCTCAAGGGCTCGATCCGCGCGGCGGGGATGGACCCCGACCACCTGCCCGAGAGCGACCCCTCGAAGATGGACTTCGCCTCGGGCTCGTCGAAGCCGAAAAGCTGGAAGGAGATCTGGGGCGCCGGACAGGGCGTCGGCGCGGTGCGCGAGATCGTCCCCGCCGCGGATCTCGTCGCCCGCCTCGCCCGCGAATACGACGAAGCCCGCGCCCGGCTGGGGCTGGCACGGGCCGCGGCGGCGGAGTGAGGCGCTGCGGGCGCGGGCGGGTCGTGGGCGGTGAAGAATGCGCCGTCCCGGCCTTGAGCCGGGACCTCGCGGGACGATGCGGGTCGCGCAATGGGGTGCGACGCAAGCCATGGGTCCCGGGCGAAGACCCGGGACCTCCTCGATCCCGGCGGCACCCGCTGCCGAACGAGGTGCCACCCCTGCCATGGGTCCCGGGCTTGACCCGGAACCTCCCCGGCAGGGATCGACGGAGGCCCCGGATCGGGTCCGGGGCCCACGGAAACGGCAGCGACAGGCGCCCCCAAGGGCGAACGACGACTGGGAGGAGTGCGATGAAGGACGGATATTTCGACGGCCCCGGACCCGAGGCCCGCTTCAAGGCCTTCCTCGCCGAGGGCCGCTTCATGATCCAGCGATCGCGCTCGACCGGCGTCCATGTGTTCTACCCCCGCGTGGCCGCCCCCGGCACCGGCGAGACCGACCTTGAGTGGGTCGCGCCCTCGGGCCTCGGCACGGTCTATGCCACCACGGTCACCCGCCAGCGCCCCGAGCAGGGCGGCGACACCAACATCGCGCTGATCGACCTCGACGAGGGCCCCCGCCTGATGGCCCGCGTCGAGGGCATCGCCCCCGACGCCGTCGCCATCGGCCTGCGGGTGCGCGCGCAGGTCGGCGCCATCAACGGCGAGCCCGCCGTCATCTTCCACCCGGAGGGCAGGTCATGACCCTGCGCGGCAAAGCCGCCTGCGTCGGCCTCGCCACCGCCGGCTGCGGCGAGGCCCCCGGCCGCACCGCGATGGAGCTGATGGCCGAGGCCGTCCACCGCGCGCTGGCCGACGCCCGCATCCCGCTCGACCGCGTCGATGGCCTGTTCGCCGCCACCGCCTTCCATTCCATGGCCGCAATGTCGCTGGCCGAGCATCTGGGCATCCGCCCGGCCTTCTCGGACGGCTCCAACATCGGCGGCTCGTCCTTCATGGCGCATGCCCTGATGGCCGCCATGGCGCTCGATGCCGGGCTGATCAATGTTGCCGTCATCGCCTATGGCTCGAACCAGCGCACGGCGGGCGGCTTCAAGTCGATCTCGGAACCCATGCCGTTCGAGGCGGTCTACGGCCCGCGCAATCCGATCACCGCCTATGCGCTGGCGACCAGCCGCTACATGCACGAATTCGGCGCGACCCGCGAGGATCTGGCCGAGGTCGCGGTCAGCGCCCGCCAATGGGCCAACCTCAACCCCGAGGCCTTCGCCCGCGGTCCCCTCACCATCGCTGACGTCACGGGCTCGCGGATGATCTCGGACCCCTTGGGCAAGCTCGACTGCTGCCTCGTCACCGACGGCGCCGCCGCCATCGTCCTCACCCGCCCCGACCGCGCCAAGGACGGGCCGCGCACGCCGGTCTACCTCCTGGGCGCGGCGATGGAACACCACCACCGCATGATCTCGGCCATGCCCTCGCTGACCACCACCGCCGCAGCCGCCTCGGGCCCCCGCGCCTTCGCCATGGCAGGGCTCAAACCCGCCGATATGGATACCGTCCAGCTCTACGACGCCTTCACCATCAACACGCTGCTGTTCCTCGAGGATCTGGGCTTCTGCGCCAAGGGCGAGGCCGCGGCCTTCATCAGGGGCGGCCGCATCGCCCCGGGCGGCGCCCTCCCCGTCAACACCAATGGCGGCGGGCTCTCCTGCGTCCATCCCGGCATGTATGGCCTGTTCGTCACCATCGAGGCGATCCGCCAGATCCGCGCCGCCGCCGGCGACGACGAAGGCCCGCGCGAGCGGGGCGGCTGGATCCCCGGCGCCAAGCTCAGCCTCGCC
>JAVVFE010000304.1:0-3996 GCA_032251175.1 Thermohalobaculum sp. | reverse complement strand
GGCGGGGCGATCCTGCGGGTGACGGCGCTCACCGAGGGCGGCGCCGTGCCGTTCGAGGACCTGCGCGACGAGATCGCGGGCCGCCTCGCGCACGAGCACGCGCTGGCCCGGGCGCCCGAACTGGCGAACGGCATCGAGGAGTTGCGCGCCGCCGGCAAGACCGCGGCCGAGATCGCGGCCGAGGCGGGCGAGGGCGTCACCGTGGGCGAGATCGCCGGGCTTGCCGCCGACGGCACGCTGGCGGATGGCACGACGGCGCCTGGCGTGCTGGCCCAGCCGGAGGCCGCGGCCGAGGTCAACGAAGCCCTCGACGCCGAGGAGCGCGACATCATCGACCTGGCCGATGGCGGCTATTTCGTCGCGCATGTCGACCGCGTGGTCGCCGCGCATGTGCCGGCGCTTGCCGAGATCCGCGACCGGGTGGCCGAGGCCTGGCGCGCCGAGCAGACCCTTGCGAGCCTCGAGGCGCGGGCGGCCGCCATTGCCGAAGGGCTGGCGCGCGGCACCGGCGCCACGCTCGATTCGGTCGCCGCGGGGCTGGGCCTCAGCACGGCCGAGACCGGCTTCTTCACGCGCGACACGCCGCCCGAAACCCTGCCCGACAGCCTGATCCGCCCGGTGTTCGAGGCCGAGCAGGGCGCGGTCCTGACCGCCCGCCTGCCCGATGCGTCGGGGGTGGTGGTGGCCGAAGTCGCCGCGGTCACGCCGATGGCACCCGAGGCGATGGGCCGGATGTCCGAGTTCATCGCCCGCGCGCTGGCGGAATCGCTGCGACGCGACCGGCAGGAATACTTCGCCCGCGCGATCGAGGCCGAGCATGGCGCCACCTACAATCCCCAGGCGATCGACCAGACCTTCGGCTTCCTGACCGGCGGCACGGTTCCGGCCGGCCGGGGCATGTGAGCCGATGACCGCAGGCATGCGCATCCGGCCCGACCGGGCCGCCTTTGCCGCGGGCTGGGCGCGGGGCGAGAATCAGATCCTCTGGGCCGAATTCGTCGCCGACCAGGACACCCCGGTTTCGCTGATGCTCAAGCTCACGGGCGCGCAGCCGATGAGCTTCATGCTCGAATCGGTCACCGGCGGCGAGGTGCGCGGGCGCTATTCGGTGATCGGCTGCGCGCCGGACCTGATCTGGCGCAGCCAGGGCGCGCGTGCCGAGATCAACCGCCGCGCGATCGCCGATGCCGATGCCTTCGAGCCCGACCCGCAGCCGACGCTCGCCAGCCTGCGCGCGCTGATCGCCGCGAGCCGGATCGACCTGCCGCGCGACCTGCCGCCGATGGCGGCGGGCCTGTTCGGCTATCTCGGCTACGACATGATCCGGCTGGTGGAAAAGCTGCCCGAGCCGAACCCCGACCCGCTGGGCCTGCCCGACGCGATGATGCTGCGGCCGCGGCTGATCGCGATCGTCGACAACGTCAAGGACACCGTCACGCTGTGCGCCCCCGCCTGGGCCGACGGGCGCGACGCCGATGCGGCGTTCGACGAAGCCGCGGCCCGCCTTCAGGCCGGGCGCGAGGCGATGGACCGGCGCGACCTTGGCCACACGCCGGTCACGCCGCTCGAGGCCGAGGCCGCGCGGGCCGTGGCGCCGGTGTCGAACACCACGCATGCCGACTATCTCGAGATGGTCGAGCGCGCGAAGGACTATATCCGCGCCGGCGACATCTTTCAGGTGGTGCCGAGCCAGCGCTGGGCGCTGCCGCTGGAAGTCGAGCCGTTCGCGCTCTACCGTGCGCTGAGGCGCACCAACCCCTCGCCCTACATGTTCTTCTTCAACATGGGCGGGTTTCACATCGCCGGCGCGAGCCCCGAGATCCTGGTGCGGGTGCGCGACGGCAAGGTCACCATCCGGCCGATCGCCGGCACCCGCAAGCGCGGCCGCACGCCCGAGGAGGACGCGGCGCTGGAGGTCGAGCTGCTGGCCGATCCCAAGGAGCGGGCCGAGCATCTGATGCTGCTCGACCTCGGCCGCAACGATGTCGGGCGGGTCGCGAAGATCGGCACGGTCGATCCCAACGAGCAGTTCACGGTCGAACGCTACAGCCACGTCATGCACATCGTCTCGAACGTCGATGGCGAGTTGCGCGAGGGCGTCGATGCGCTCGACGCGCTGCTCGCGGGCCTGCCCGCCGGCACGGTCTCGGGCGCCCCCAAGATCCGGGCGATGGAGATCATCGACGAGCTGGAAAAGGAAAAGCGCGGCGTCTATGCCGGCGGCGTCGGCTATTTCTCGGCGGCGGGCGAGATGGACACCTGCATCGCCCTGCGCACCGGCGTGATCAAGGACGGCATGCTCTATGTCCAGGCCGGCGGCGGTGTCGTCTACGACAGCGACCCCGAGGCCGAGTTCCAGGAGACGGTCTCGAAATCCATGGCCCTGCGCCACGCCGCCAGCGTGGCGCGCAACTTCACCTGACCGGGCCACGCCGCGAGCGTGGCGCGCAACTTCACCTGACCGGGCCACGCCGCCAGCGTGGCGCGCGACTTCACCTGACCGGCCGGGTCGTCACCTGATACCCGTTTCCTTGAGTCCGACTCATGCCGTCCTGAGTGTGCTGCGCGCGCGCCCCGGGCCTGACCCGGGGCGCGCGCGCGGCGCCGGCGTCGGCGGTGCGGTGCCCCGGCCCGGGGGCAGGGCGCAGCGAAATCCCGACGATCGGTTCCGATCAATGCAAGGTGGTATGAACCGCCTCGCCGGGCGTGCGCCCGGCGGCCCGCGCCCTATTGCGTTCGGGCCTGCAACACCGCCGAGAGCGGCACCGGGCGCGCCTTGCCGCCGCGTTCGAGGCTCCAGCCCACGACGGCGCGCAGGGCCTCGGCCGTCGCGGGGATCATCACCACCTGCGGCTGGCCGCGCGCCGCATCGGCCGCCGCCGCGTCGATCTGCTGCGTCAGTTGCGAGCGCGTGGCACGGCGCTGCACCGTGCGGTCCGCCGCGGCGAAGGGCACGCCCGCCCGCCTGGCGCCCAGTTCGGCCACCCCGCCCGCGCCCGCGCGGCTCTCGAAATACCCGAAGCCATGCTGCGCGAGCAGCGCCATCAGCGCGTCGGTCGCAGCCCCTGCCGCGCCCGAACCGGGATAGGTCGACACCGCGACGCCCTGCGGCAGCGCGGCGAGCAGCGCGAGCGCCCGGGCCGAGGTCTCGGCGGCCCCGAGGTCGGCGGTCAGCGTCGCCTCGGCCCCGATCCGGCCGCCCAGCGAGTCGGTCGGAAGCTGGACCAGGACCTCGTGGCCTGCCTCGCGCGCGGCGACGGCAAGTGCTGCTGCGGCCTCGGTCCCCGGAACGATGCCCAGCGTCACGGGGAACGGCAGGCCGGCGAGCATGTCGGGCGTGATGCCGCCCGGCTCGGCCGCATCGCTCACGATGAAGGCGATGGCCGGTGCCGCCGCCGGCAGATCGACGGCGCGACGATTGACTTCCAGCGCCGGTCCGGCGAGCGCCAGCACGGGGGCTGCGGTTGCGGGACCGGGATCGGCGGCTGCCGGCACGGGCGCGGCAGGCGCGGGCGCCACGGCCGGGACCTCGGGCTCGACCGGTGCCGGCTGCGGCGCGCCATCGGGCACGGCGGCCGGGGCGGGCGCGGTTGCGGCTCCGGCCGGGTCGGGCGCCAGCGCCGCCGTGGCGGGCGCCTGCGCGGGCGGCGCGGCAGGATCGAGCGCCGCCCGCGCGCCGGATATCGCGGGCGCCGCGCCCAGCAGCGCCGCAAGCTGGTCGCGCGCATCATCGACGCTCGCCGCCGGAACCGGCGCGGCATCGGCGGGGGTCGGCAGCGTGCCGAGGGACACCCCGCCGCCGGGCGCGAGCGGCGCGCCCAGGGATGCCGGCGCGCCCGCGGCCGCAGCCGGCGGTTGCGCCGGGGCAAGGCCGCCCGGCGAAAGCGGCGCCATGCCTGCGAGCCCGGCGCCAAGACCCGATCCGTCGGTTCCGGCCACCACCGGCGCCGACGCGCCCGGCGCGGCCCCGCCCGTCGAGGGGCGAGGCGCGGCGAC
>JAVVFE010000303.1:0-4031 GCA_032251175.1 Thermohalobaculum sp. | reverse complement strand
GCCCCGTCGCGACCGGGCCGCGCTGCGGCGGCAATCAGGCTGGCGGCGGTCGGGCCAGTGGCGATCGGGGCGGTGGTGCGCGGGCCCGTGGTGATCGGGGCCATGGCGGTCGGGCCCTTGGCGCTCGGGCTTGTGGGGATCAGGTCGGGGTATCGGGGCATCGCGCCGTCTCCGTCTCCGTCTCGGCGCCTTCGCCCAGCCCGGTGATCGGGCGCCACTTTGCCGCCCGGGCGCCCGCGCGGCAATGGCCCACGCGACCCGCCATGGCCGCAGGCGCGCCGCATGGGCTGGGCGCGGGCGCCCGGCTCTGCTATGCCTTCGCCCGGGCCGGGGGCGGGTGCGGGAGGCGGATGTGGCGACCGAGGCGCAGGCGCGGACGATTCTGATCACCGGCTGCTCGTCGGGCATCGGCCACCACGCGGCCCATGCGCTGGCCAAGCGCGGCTGGCGGGTGTTCGCGACCTGCCGCGCCGAGGCCGATTGCGCCCGCCTGACCGACGAGGGGCTGGAAAGCTTCCGCCTCGACTATCAGGACCCCGCCTCGATCCATGCCGCCTTCGACGAGGCGATGGCGCGGAGCCGAGGGCGGCTCGATGCGCTGTTCAACAACGGCGCCTTCGCCCAGCCCGGCGCGGTCGAGGACCTGCCGACCGATGCGCTGAGGGCGATCTTCGAGGCGAATTTCTTCGGCTGGCACGAGCTGACCCGCAGGGTCATCCCGGTGATGCGGGCGCAAGGCGCCGGGCGCATCCTGCAATGTTCCAGCGTGCTGGGCTTCTCGGCGCTCAGGATGCGCGGCGCCTATATCGCGACCAAGCACGCGCTCGAGGGCTATACCGACACCCTGCGACTGGAATTGCGCGGCACCGGCATCCATATCGTCCTCATCGAGCCGGGACCGATCAAGACTCGCATCCGCGAAAACGCGCAGGCGCATTACGAACGCTGGATCGACCGCGAGAACACCCCCTGGGCCGAGTTCTACCGCACCACGCTGGAACGCCGGCTCTACAAGAAGAACCCCGCCCCCGATGTCGGCGAGCTGTCGTGCCGGGCCACCACCGCCAGGGTGATCGCGGCGCTCGACGCGCGCCGGCCGCAGCCGCGCTATTACGTCACCCGCCCCACCCATCTGGTCGGCGCCATGAAGCGCATCCTGCCGACGCGCTGGATGGATGCGGTGATGGGGTCGCAGTGAGCCAAGATCGGCACTCGCGGGCGCGTTTCGCCCTGTCCGTGCGGCGCAAGGCGTGGTGGATCTGCGTTGCGCGTTCGAACCGGAAAAGTGGTATCCCGTCTTGCGGAAAAACGATCCGCCGGATCGTTTTTTGTCCGCTCAACTCCTGAAAGCGCGCTAGGTATGCTGCCCATGTCAGGCATTCTGTTCTATCTTGCAGGTGCTGCCTGCCTCGTCACCCTGGGCGTGCTGATGGTCGGCATCGGCGGCTTCGGCTCGGGCAAGGCCTCGCCGCGCTTCTCGAACCGCATGATGCGGTATCGGATCATCGCGCAGGCGGTGGCGGTGGCGCTGCTGCTGGCCATGGTCTGGTTCGCCAAGCAGGGGATGTGAGCGATGGTCGTGCTGAACCGTATCTACACGCGCACCGGCGATGCGGGCGAGACCGGACTGGGTGACGGCAGCCGGGTCGCCAAGCACTCGGCACGCGTTGCGGCCTATGGCACAGTGGACGAGGTGAACGCGACCGTGGGGCTCGCGCGCCTGCATGCCGGGGGCGAGGTCGATGCAAGCCTCGCGCGCATCCAGAACGATCTGTTCGACCTCGGCGCCGACCTCTGCCGCCCGCATATGGAGCGCGACGCCGAGGCGCAGTATCCGCCGTTGCGCATGGTGCCCGCCCAGGTCGAGCGGCTCGAGCGCGAGATCGACGCGATGAACGCGCGCCTCCAGCCGCTGCGCAGCTTCATCCTGCCGGGCGGCTCGGCGCTGGCGGCGTATCTGCACCTCAGCCGCACCGTCTGCCGCCGGGCCGAGCGCCTGACGGTCGAGCTGGCCGCGACCGAGGGCGTCAACGAGGCGGCGATCCGCTATCTCAACCGCCTGTCGGACTGGTTCTTCGTGGCCTCGCGCATCGCCAATGACGACGGGCGCGCGGATGTGCTGTGGGTGCCGGGCGCGAACCGCTGACCCCCCGCACCGGGCCGTGCCCGGTGGCGGCCGCGCAGCGCGGGGCGGGGCGCGCGGGCTGTCTGCACGCACGGGCCGACTGTGGAACGGCCCGGGCCATGGATGAACCGGGCGCGCCGCGCAATCGCGACCGCCTGTCGGGCGCTGCCCGCGGCTGCTGGAGTATCGGGGCGGCGCTGATGGCGATCTGGCTTTCGTGCGCCACGGCGGGCGCGAGGCCCCCGCAGATCGCCGAGGCCGAGCCGGGCGCATCGTCCTCCGTGCCTTCGCCCGACGGGGGCGGGGCCGTGGAACTCTGCCACCTGATCGAAACCTCGGCCACCGCGCATGGTCTGCCGCCCGAGTTCTTCGCCCGGCTGATCTGGAAGGAAAGCCGCTTCGACGCCCGCGCCGTCAGCCCCAAGGGCGCGCAGGGCGTGGCGCAGTTCATGCCCGCGACCGCGCGGCTCAGGGGGCTCGGCGATCCGTTCGACCCGGCGCAGGCGGTGCCGGCCTCGGCGGCCTATCTGGCCGAACTGCGCGTGCGGTTCGGCAATCTGGGCCTCGCGGCCGCGGCCTACAATGCGGGCGAGGACCGCGTGGCCCGCTATCTGGGGGGCGCCGCCGGGTTGCCGGGCGAGACGCTCGACTATGTGCTCTCGATCACCTTCCGCCCGGCCGCGTGGTTCCGCGCGCCGGGGCGCGAGGTCGAGCCGCGCCCGCTCGATGCCGCGCGGACGTTCCACACCGCCTGCCGCGACCTGCCGGTGATGAAGACCCGGGCGGTGCTGTTCGAGGGCGCGCCCTGGAAGCCCTGGGGCGTGCAGGTGGCGGGGCATATCCGGCGCGCGGTCGCGATGGGCCAGTTCGCCCGGGTGCAGGCGCGCCATGCCCGGATCATCGGCGATCACGCGCCCATGGTGGTGCAGGCGCGCGTCGGCACCGGCGCGCGGCGCATCTGGTCGGTGCGGCTGGGCGCCGACAGCCGGTCCGAGGCGGTCAGGCTTTGCGCGCGGCTGCGGGTGGCGGGGGGCGCCTGCATGGTGCGCCGGAACTGAGCGCCCCAACCGGCCACCCGAGCCGGCCACCCGAACCGGCCACCATGCGGGCTGATGCGGCGGTTCGCCCCGCCGGCCCGGTCTTGCCCGGCTGCCTTGCGCCCGCGTAGACCTGACCGCCGAACTGGCGAATCCCCGTCCTGCCGCGTCGCTTTTTCCCTACGATGCGGGCGGTCTTTGCGCTAAGGGATGCGCCAGATGCAGAACTCGGCGGTCCCCGGCGGATCGTGTTCGGCCTGAAGGAGAGAACGCAGATGAAGGTGCTGGTGCCCGTCAAGCGCGTGATCGACTACAACGTGAAGGTCCGCGTCAAGGCGGACGGAAGCGGCGTCGATCTTGCCAACGTCAAGATGTCGATGAACCCGTTCGACGAGATCGCGGTCGAGGAGGCGATCCGTCTGAAGGAAGCGGGCAAGGCCGACGAGGTCATCGCGGTTTCCATCGGCGTGAAACAGGCGCAGGAGACCCTGCGCACGGCGCTGGCGATGGGTGCGGACCGCGCCATCCTGATCGAGGCGACCGAGGATGTCGGCACCGACATCGAGCCGCTGGCGGTGGCCAAGCTGCTGAAGGCGGTGATCGACGAGGAGGGCCCGGGCCTGGTGCTGGCCGGCAAGCAGGCGATCGACAACGACATGAACGCGACCGGCCAGATGCTGGCGGCGCTGCTGGGCTGGTCGCAGGCGACCTTCGCCTCGAAGATCGAGATCGAGGGCGACGCGGCGCGCGTGACGCGCGAGGTCGATGGCGGGCTGCAGGTGATCCGCGTGAAGATGCCGGCGATCGTCACCGTCGACCTGCGCCTGAACGAGCCGCGCTATGCCTCGCTGCCCAACATCATGAAGGCC
>JAVVFE010000302.1:0-4073 GCA_032251175.1 Thermohalobaculum sp. | reverse complement strand
GCGCCGAGGCGGGCGATGTCCTGGCCCGCCATCTCGATCCGCCCCGAGGTCGCCTCGACCAGCCGCAGCACCGCACGCCCCGTGGTGGACTTGCCGCAGCCCGACTCGCCCACCAGCCCCAGCGTCTCGCCGCGGGCGACGTCGAAGCTCACGCCATCGACCGCCCGCACGGTGCCGACCTGGCGGCGCAGGATGCCCGCATGGATCGGGAAATGCACCGTCAGGTCGATCACGCGCACCAGCGTGTCGCCGGCAGTGGGACGGTCAAAGGCCATTCGGGGCTCCGGGTCCGGCATCGGCCAGCCAGCAGGCCGCGGCGTGGCCGGGGGCGACCGCGATCAGCGGCGGGTTGGCGGTGCGGCAGCGGTCGTGGACGTGCGCGCAGCGCGGCGCGAAGGGGCAGGCCGAGGGCGGCGCGGTCAGGATCGGCGGCTGGCCGGCGATGGTCAGCAGCCGGTCGCGCCGCGTGCCGTCGAGGCTGGGCAGCGTCTGCATCAGCGCGCGGGTGTAGGGGTGGGTCGGGTTCTCGTAGAGCGCATCGACCCGGGCGCTTTCGACCACCTGGCCGCCATACATCACCAGCACCCGGTCGGCGATGCCGGCGACGACGCCGAGGTCGTGGGTGATCCAGACCACCGCCATGCCAAGCTTTTGGCGCAGGTCCTTCACCAGTTCGATGATCTGCGCCTGGATGGTCACGTCGAGCGCGGTGGTCGGCTCGTCGGCGATCAGCACCCTGGGCTCGCAGGCCAGCGCGATGGCGATCATCACCCGCTGGCGCATGCCGCCCGAGAACTGGTGGGGGTAGTCGTCGAGCCGCGCCGCGGGCGAGGGGATGCCGACCAGCGCCAGCAATTCGGCCGCGCGCTTGCGCGCCGCGGCGCGGCCCAGCCCCAGATGCGCGCGCAGCGGCTCGCACACCTGGTAGCCCACGGTGAACACCGGGTTGAGCGAGGTCATCGGGTCCTGGAACACGAAGCCGATTCGCCGCCCGCGCACGGCGCGCAGCGCGGCATCGTCGAGCTGCACGAGGTCCTGCCCCTCGAACAGCACGCGGCCGGCCTCGATTCGGGCCGGCGGGCTGGGCAGCAGGCGCAGCAATGACATCATCGTGACCGACTTGCCCGAGCCGCTCTCGCCCACGACGCCCAGCAATTCGCCCTCGCTGAGCGAGAAACTCACGTCGTTGACGGCATGAACCGCGCTGTCGCGCGTGCCGAAGACCGTCTTGAGCCCCTGCACGTCGAGAACGGCGGCGGATTCCATGGGTCGGGTGTCTCCTTGCGTCGATAAATCGCCGCCCGAGTTGAGCCGCGGTTTCACAAGATCGCAACAGTTTCCTTTCGGGCAGCGTCGATCGGGGTCTTGACGCCGCCCCGGGGCGCTTCAGGATGAGGCCGGACTCGCAGGGAGGGATGGCGAATGGCTGAACGGATGACGCCCACGCAGATGCTGGCGCGGCTGGTGGCCTTTCCCACCGTGTCGCGCGACAGCAACCTCGCGCTGATCGGCTTCGTGCGCGACTATCTGGCGGGGCATGGCGTCGACAGCCACATCGTGCCGAGCCCGGACGGCACCAAGGCGAACCTTTATGCGATGGTCGGCCCCGCCGCGCCGGGGGGCGTGGTGCTGTCGGGGCACACCGACGTGGTGCCGGTGGACGGACAGGCGTGGTCGAGCGATCCCTTCACGCTGATCGAGCGCGACGGCAGGCTGTATGGCCGCGGCGCGGTCGACATGAAGGGGTTCGACGCGCTGGCGCTGGCGCTGGTGCCCGACATGCTGGCGGCGGGGCTGAAGCGCCCGATCCAGATTGCGCTGTCCTATGACGAGGAGGTGGGGTGCCTGGGCGCGCCGCTGATGGTCGAGCGGATGGCGCACACCATGCCGCCCGCCGCGGCCGTGCTGGTCGGCGAGCCGACCGAGATGCAGGTGGTCACCCAGCACAAGGGCAGCGTCGGGCTCGACACCACGGTGCATGGCTTCGAGGTGCATTCGAGCCTGTCGCACACCGGCGTGTCGGCGGTGATGTTCGCCGCCCGGCTGATCGCCTGGCACGCCGAGCAGACGGCGGCCAATGCTGCCGCGGCCGATCCCGCGAGCCTGTTCGTGCCGAATTTCACGACCCTGCATGTCGGCATGATCGCGGGCGGCACGGCGCGCAACATCACCGCGCGCGAATGCCGGTTCGTGAGCGACTTCCGCGTCCTGCCGGGCGAGAGCGTCGACGGATGGATCGCGCGCTACACGGCCGCGGCCGATGCGGTGACCGCCGAGATGCGGGCGATCCGGCCCGGCACGGGGGTCGAGATCACCCGCAAGCATTACGTCCCGGGCTGCCTGCGCGAGGAGGGGGGCGCCGCCGAGGCGCTGGCGCGCGCCCTGACCGGCGACAATGCCGAGCATGTCGTGTCCTACGGGACCGAGGCCGGGCAGTTCCAGGAGGGCGGCTATTCCGCCTGCGTCGTCGGCCCCGGCTCGATCGCGCAGGCGCACCAGCCGGACGAATACATCACGCTGGAGCAGTTCCGCGCCGGCGAGGCGTTCATGCGCCGGCTGATCGACCGACTTGCTGCCTGACCCCGCGATCCCTCGTCACGTCTGCCCCCAACGCCCGACCGGAGAGCCCAGATGCCCACCATCAACCGTTTTGCCGACCTGCACGCCGAGATCACCGAGTGGCGGCGCGACATCCACGCCCACCCCGAACTGATGTTCGACGTGCACCGCACCGCCGGCGTCGTCGCCGAGAGGCTGCGCGCCTTCGGCTGCGACGAGGTGGTGGAGGGCATCGGGCGCACCGGCGTCGTCGGCCTGATCCGCGGCCGCGAGACCGGCTCGGGCCGGGTGGTGGGGCTGCGCGCCGACATGGACGCGCTGCCGATCATGGAGGCGACGGGGCTGGCGCATGCCTCGACCGTGCCGGGCAAGATGCATGCCTGCGGCCATGACGGCCACACCGCGATGCTGCTGGGTGCTGCGCGGTATCTGGCCGAGACGCGCAATTTCGACGGCGCGGTGGCGGTGATCTTCCAGCCGGCCGAGGAGGGCGGCGGCGGTGGGCGCGAGATGGTCAATGACGGGATGATGGACCGCTTCGGCGTGCAGCAGGTGTTCGGCATGCACAACATGCCGGGCCTGCCCGTCGGCCAGTTCGCGATCCGCCCCGGCGCGATGATGGCGGCGGCCGATCATGTCGAGATCGAGATCGAGGGGCTGGGCGGCCATGCCGCGCGGCCGCATTGCTGCATCGACACGACGCTGGTGGCCGCCCACATGATGACCGCGTTGCAGTCGGTGGTGGCGCGCACGGTCGATCCCATCGAGTCGGCGGTGGTCTCGATCTGCTCGCTGCACACGAGCGGCGATGCGTTCAACGTGATCCCGCAGACGGTGACGCTGAAGGGGACGGTGCGCACGCTGTCGGCCCAGGTGCAGGAGCTGGTCGAGGGGCGGATCGCCGCCATCGTCGAGCACACCGCGCAGGCGTTCGGCGCGAAGGCGGTGCTGAGCTATCGCCGCAACTATCCGGTCACGGTGAATTCCGAGGCCGAGACGGCGTTTGCCGCCACGGTCGCGGCCGCGATCGCAGGCGAGGGGCGGGTCGATCGCGACGTCGCGCCGCTGATGGGGGCGGAGGATTTCTCGTTCATGCTGGAATCGCGCCCCGGCGCCATGATCTTCACCGGCAATGGCGACACCGCGGGGGTGCATCACCCGGCCTATGACTTCAACGACGAGGTGATCCCGGTGGGATGTTCATACTGGGCGAAGCTGGTCGAAACGGCGATGCCGGTGCGGGGCTGAGGCGGCGCGGGTCCAAGGTGGCACCCCGGGTCAAGCCCGGGGCGCCCGGGCGGAGGTTGGGGAGAGAGTTCCCACGAGGCCCCGGGGCGCGAGCCCGGGACCTCGCGGGGTTGGGTCAGGTGGCGCGAGGCCCCGGCTCGGGGCCGGGGCAGCGGGAGTGGGTCACGCGCAGGGATCACTGAACGCTGTCCCGGGCTTGACCCGGGACCTCGCGGGCTGAGTGCAGGTGCGGGGAGGCCCCGGCTCGGGGGCCGGGGAAGCGGGAG